>CAYTVQ010000218.1:0-4618 GCA_964441615.1 uncultured Caulobacterales bacterium
CGCCGCGACCCTGCGGGCGAAAGGCCTCGACGCGGAGGCCATCCTCGCCCGCGCCGAGGAGCAGCGCATCAAGGACCGGCTCGCCGCGAATACCGAGCGCGCTGTCGCGCGCGGCGCCTTCGGCATTCCGACATTCTTCGTCGGCGAGGACATGTTCTTCGGCAAGGAGCGCCTCGCGCAGATCGAGGAGATGCTCGCCGCCTGAAGACCTTCTGCTTCGCCCTATCGGGGCGCGACATGCGTCGCCGCCGGCGCAGCGGTCGCGGCCGGCAGGGAATTGAAGTCGTTCGGAACCAGCAGCGGCGCCAGGCCCTCAAGACCCGGCGGCGCGCTGACCTGCACCGCTTTCGGCCGCGCGCCCTTGGCCTCAAGGCTGACCGTCGAGGCGCTGGACCGGCTGCGATAGAACTCCAAGAATGTGATCGCGAGCCCCGCATGATTCGAGAGGTTTGCTTCCAGATTCTTCATGCTGACGCCGCCATCCGCAATCGCATAGCGCGAGACCGCCATATTGCTGTTCACGCCGACAGCCTTGCCGAAGCTGTAGGTGATGTTGAAGTCGTTGAGGACGCCAAGATCGACGCCCGGCACGTCGTTCCAGATGGTGATGATGTTGAGGCCGAGGCAACCGGCTGCGCCGGCATTGCAGACTTCGAGAGCGGCGACGTGTTTCAGCCCGTTCGCCTCGAAGCGCACGATCTGGCCGCCGCCCTGCCCGTTGACGGTTCCCGCCTGCGCCCCCGTGGCGCCGATATTGGTCAGCGCCTGGATGACGTTCTGCGTCGTGAAGGCGGTGACGGTCTGCGCCGAGGCCGGCGCGGCGGCGAGCGCAAGAAGCAAGCCCGCTGTCGCGGCGCATTTAACCGATGTCATGATCTTCCCCTCTGAACGGGCCCCTAGGCCCATGGCGTGGAGCTTAGCCTGAAAACAGGCGCGGCGAAACATCCAGTGCAGACAGGCGCGGCGAACCGGGACACTCTTGCCCCCAAATCGCCCCCGGACCCGCCCATGGCCGATAATGCCCAGCCGCATCGAGCCGCCGAAGCCCTCAAACGGGACATTGGCTGGCTCGGCGCCGCCGTCATCGCGCTCAACGGCATCATGGGCGCGGGCATTTTCGCTCTGCCCGGGAGCCTCGCCGCCGAGTTCGGGGCCTTCAGTCCACTGATGATCCTGCTGTTCGGCCTGCCGATCTTTCTCATCGCGCTGCCGCTGGCGGAGATCGCCGGCTTCTATGACCGCACCGGCGGGCCGGTCGCCTATGCGCGCGAGGCATTCGGGCCGTTTGCCGCCTTCCAGACCGGATGGACGTATTTCATCGCGCGGCTCTCCGCCTTTGCGGCCAATGTGACCGTCTTCGCCGCCTACGCAGCCGCTCTCGCGCCACCCTTGGGTGAGCCTCTCGCCCGCGCGGGGGTCATCGTCGGCGCGACCGCTCTTTTCGCTGGCGTCAACCTCGCCGGCGTCAGGAACGCCGTGCGCGCGCTCGACGCCCTCAGCCTGCTGAAGGTTTCGCCGCTGCTGCTGCTGGCGGTCTTTGGGCTCCTCACGCACGGCTTTGGCGATGCGCCCATCCGGCTGCCGGAATTCAGCGAGATCGAGACCGCTAGCCTGCTCATCCTTTATGCCTTCGTCGGCTTCGAGCAGGCGCTGGTCTTTGGCGGCGAGACGAAGGACGCGGGGCGCACCATTCCACGCGCCATGACCGCGACCCTGCTCGCGACCATCGGCCTCTATGTCCTCGTGCAGCTCGCCTATGTCGCTGTGATGGGCGAGGATGGCGGCGGCAAGGCCCCGCTCGCGGCTTTCGGCTCGGCGCTGCTCGGCGAGGCGGGAGCGATCGTCATTTCGCTGGCGGCGCTGTTCTCCATCGCCGGAAACTGCCTCGGTTCGGCGGCGGCGGGACCGCGGCTCGCCTATGCGCTGGCGCTGGACGGCCTTCTGCCGAAATGGTTCGCCCGCGTCAGCGCGGGCCGCGCCACGCCCGACAACGCCATCCTTTTCTATTGCGGCGTCGCGCTCGCGCTCGCGCTCACCAATGGCTTTGCGCTCCTCGCCGTCGTGTCAACGCTGGCGCGCCTCTTTGTCTATGCGGTGAGCCTCGCGGCGCTCCCGGTCGTCAGGGCCAGGCGCGCCGCGCCGCCGCGTCAGGGCGCCGCGAAACTGGCCGCGCCCCTGATCCTGGCGCTTGGCCTCGCCTTCTGCGCCTTCGCGATCTTTCAGTCGAAGCTCGACGCCTGGCGCATCTTCGGCGTCCTCATCATCGCCGGGGCCGCGCTCTATGCGCTCGGGCGCCACACCTGAATCGAGGACGGCGGCGCCGCTGGCGACGAGGCGGCGAGATTCATCAAGAGACGCATTTCACACCCTGCGCCTATATTCGCCGCCAGGTCGCGCCTTCTGGGCCGTCCTCGATAACGATTCCGTTCTTCAGCAGGTCGTCCCTTATGGCGTCAGCGCGCGCGAAATCCTTGGCCTTTCGCGCCGCCGCGCGCTCGGCAATAAGGCGTTCTATTGCCTCCGCAGACGGACCATCGCCAGCGCCCTGTCTGAACCACGCCGCTGGGTCGCTGGCGAAAAGGCCCATCAGCGCGCCGGCGGCCTTCAGGGACGCAACCGCCCGCGTTTTCGCGTCGCCCGTCATCTGCGCGGCGATGTCGCGCAGTTCATGAAGTCCCGCTATTGCCTCGGGCGTGTTGAGATCGTCGTCGAGCGCCAGGAGCACGGAGGCGGGCGGCGCTTCGGCCGCAGGTCCGGGCGCCTCGGCGAGCATGCGGTAAAAGCGGTCGAGCTGGCTCTTTGACTGTTCGAGAAGCCGCTCTGTCCATTCGAGCGGCTGGCGGTAATGCGCGGTCAGCAGCGCGAAGCGCAGCACCTCGCCCGGCCATTTCTTCAGAAGATCGCGCGGCAGTGCGACATTGCCGAGCGACTTCGACATCTTGTCGGCGCCCATGTTGAGGAAGCCGTTGTGGAGCCAGTAGCGCGCGAGCGGCGCGCCGCCATGGGCGCAGCGCGACTGCGCAATTTCGTTCTCGTGATGGGGAAAGCGCAGATCCTGCCCGCCGCCATGAATGTCGATCGTGACCCCAAGCGCCTTCATGATCATGGCCGAGCATTCAAGGTGCCAGCCGGGCCGGCCGCGCCCCCAGGGGCTCGGCCAGCCCGGCTCTCCGTCCGAGGAAGGCTTCCAGAGCACGAAATCGGCGGGATTGGCCTTGTAGGGCGCGACGTCGATGCGGGCGCCCGCGATCATGTCGTCATGATCGACGCCGGAGAGCGCGCCATAGTCCATGTAGCGATCGACCGCGAAGAGCACATGGCCTTCGGCGACATAGGCGAAGCCGCCCGAGATCAGCCTTTCGACAAGCGCGATCATGTCGCCGACATGGCCGGTCGCGCGCGGTTCAAGGGTCGGCGTCAGGACGTTGAAGGCGGCGGTTTCTTCGCGATAGATCCGCGCGTAGCGCTCCGTAATGGCCTCGATCGCCTCGCCCGTTTCCTTCGCGCGCCGGATGATCTTGTCGTCTATGTCCGTGAAGTTGCGCGCGTACACGACCGCATCTGCGCCATAGTGAAAGCGCAGCATGCGGAAAAGAAGATCGAACGCGACCGCGGCGCGGAAATTGCCGATATGGGCGTGGTCATAGACCGTGGGCCCGCAGACATACAGGGTCACCCGCGCCGGATCAGCAGGAACAAAGGCGCGCTTTTCGCGAGAAAGAGTGTCGTAAATTGCTAGGGACATTAAGGGATTGCTAAGGTCGGGCGGCCGGCATTGCAAGTTCTGCGGGGCGCGCGGCCTCAATCCAAACTAAAGGTTCTCGTCCGACCATTGCCCCGCAGGCAGGCAAAGGGTCCGCCCGGGGGGGGCGACGTTGGGCGATGCAGATCTGACGGGCCATGCGGCGGCCGCTGTGGGCTCCGCTTTTGAAGGGCGCGCGCGTGTGGCCGAGCGCCTCACGCTGGCGCTCAAGGGGCGCCTCCTCCGGACTCCGGCTGAACCGCTCGCCTATTTCCTGAGCAGCGAGTTCGTCCCGCTCGTCCGGACGGCCCTGGATCCAACATCATCTGGCATTCACACCGACAACAAATATCTCCTGCAATCGATCCGCAAGGTTGCAACCCCGGACATGCGCTGCATCGATGTGGGCGCACATATCGGTTACTTTCTGCGCGCATTCGAAAAATGCGCGCCTCAGGGGCACCATATCGCCGTGGAGCCTATGGCGCGCAAGGCCCGCTGGCTCCGAATGAAGTTCCCCAAGGCGCAAATATTCGAATGCGCCCTTGCAGACCGGGCGGGAAAATCCGTGTTTGTCGAAAATGTCGAGCAATCTGCATACAGCGGATTGAGGGCTCACATGAGCCCCGACGCAGCCGCGCGTCCACACCGCGAAATCCAGATCGACGTGCGCACCCTTGATGATATCGCTTTTGAAGGCCCGCGAGTCGGCATGATCAAGATCGATGCCGAAGGGGCCGAATGCGCCATCCTCCGGGGGGGCGCCCGTCTCATCGCTCGCGACCGTCCGGTGATCCTTTTCGAATGCGGGGCGGTAGAGTCGCCAGTCGATCGATGCGGCGCCGCCTTTGATGAACTGGCGGCGCATGGCTATCG
>CAYTVQ010000219.1:0-4590 GCA_964441615.1 uncultured Caulobacterales bacterium
CGCGGCTGGCGCCGACGCCGACGAACATCTCGACGAAATCGGAACCCGAGATCGTGAAGAAGGGCACGTTCGCCTCGCCGGCGATGGCTCTTGCAAGCAGCGTCTTGCCGGTCCCCGGCGGACCGACCAGCAGCGCGCCTTTCGGGATCTTGCCGCCGAGGCGCTGGAACTTCATCGGGTCCTTGAGGTACTCGACGATCTCCTCGAGCTCTTCTTTCGCCTCGTCGATGCCAGCGACATCATCGAAGGTGACGCGGCCCTGACGCTCCGTCAGAAGCTTGGCCCGCGACTTGCCAAATCCCATGGCCTTGCCGCCTGCGCCCTGCATCTGCCGCATCACGAAAAAGATGAAGGCGAGGAAGATCAGAAAGGGAAGGATATTGAAGAGCAGGGACAGCGCCAGCGGCAGCTCTTCAGGCTGCGCGAATTCGATGCCGACATTGGCCGTATCGAGACGGTCCGCGAGCGCGCCCGCCGCAGCTTCCGGAACGATCGTATGAAATTTCTTGCCGTCGGAAAGCTCGCCAACGAGGCGCGCCCCGTCGATCTTCACCTGCCTCACCGCGCCTTCATTCACCTTGTCCATGAACTGGGAGTAGGTGAGCGGATCAGGCGCGCTTCCCGACGGCGACAGCTGGAACAGCTGCAGGGCGATGACGAAAAAGACGAAGACAAGGCCCCAGATCAGTAGATTGCGTCCGTTCATGCGCGTCCTCGAAAGCGGAAAGCGCCGGGCAAGGGCCGCCCTCCTGGGTGATCGTCCTAGAAGATAGGAGTTAAGAAAGCCGGCCGCCAAGGGTTTCGCGCGAACCCGGCGGTCATTTTACGGAATTCTCATCACTTTTCCGGCGAAACGCTCGGCAAGCAGGCTCTGCGTCTCCAGCAGGTCGCAGGCGACCGAATCGGGTGCAGCGGCCAGCGCCTCGGGCGGGCAGTGATTGAGCGCCGCCAGGCGGGCGAGCGCATCGGGCCTGCGCCCCAATGGCTCAACAGTCGCCGGCCCCGCGGAAGCGCCACGAATAATGAACCGTCGGTCCCACAACAGGCCTGCCCCTTCCGGAATCGCGGCGCGCTGGAGGCCCTCGACGCCTGCCCGTCCCATTAACGCCGCACCCTCGCGGAAAAGGTAAAGCCCCTCGCCGCTGGCCTTCAACATCGCGCCGCCGAGCGTAGACACCCCCGTCGCGAGAGCAGCGGCGAGCGCCCTCGCGGCATCCGGCTCCGACGGAGAATGATCGCCGGCGCCTACGGCTCGGATCAGTCGGGCGACGAGGCCCGCAGGAATGGCCGGCGAAGCGCGCAGGCGCACGAAACCGAGCGCGTGCAGGACGCCCTCATGCCTGTCGAAGGCGAGCCGATCAGCAGCTTCCACCCGGTCCGCCGCCGCTCGAAGCCGCGTCGATGTCGTCAGCAGCGCTTCGCGGGTCAGCAGGGATTGCGCCTCCAGCGCCGCAAGGAGTCCCCGAATCCGGATGCGTTCGAAGCGGGGGTCATCATTGGACGGATCATCGATCCAGCGCTTGCCAGCCGCGATGAGGTCTTCCCGCAGGCGCTGCCGCGGGACTGACAGCAGCGGGCGCAGCAGAAGCATCGGCGCGCCGACGCCTGCCGCGATGAGGGACGCCGGAGCCATGCCGCCAAGACCGCGGGCGCCCGACCCGCGCGCCAGACGCATGAACACAGTCTCCGCCTGGTCGTCGGCCGTGTGCGCCGTCATAAGGGCGTCACAGCCGCGCGCCTCGGCCTCGCCTGCCAGCAGCCGATAGCGCGCGCGCCGCGCTTCCTCCTGCAGCGCCACGGTCGGCTTGTCGCCGGCCCATCTGAGGGTGACGTGCTCAAGGCCCGCACCGGCGCATTGGCGGGCGACCCATTTGGCCTCCTCTGCTGACTCCGGCCTCAAGCCATGATCGACCGTGGCCGCGACAAATGTGGCGATGTCGCGAGAGTGCGCGGCAATCTGCAGGAGCGCCAGCGAATCCGATCCTCCTGAGACGGCCAGAAGCACGCGGCGCGCGCCGCTTTCGTTCAGCAAGCGGACGAGCGCCTCACCGGGACTGTAAGAGTCTGAAGGCTCGCTCATCGGCGAAGACTGGGCGAAAACCGCGGCTCCGCGCAAGGCCTCGGCGCACGCACGCCCGCGCTTTCAGCCCCGCCGAGCCTACTTGCAGCCAATCTTCGTCATTTCCACCGATGCGCGCTCGTGCACAGTCGGCGCAGCATTCGGGAACTTGGTTTTCATGGTCTTGAAGACCTTGCAGGCCTCGGCCGTCTGCTGCATGCGCGAAAAGGCCGTGCCAAGTTTCAAATAAGCTTCGGCCGCACGCGGATCGTTCGGGTACTTCTTGATGTGGGCGATAAAGGCGTCGGCGGCGTCAGCATTGGCGCCGCTGGCAAGATAGATTTCACCAAGGCGGAACTGCGCGTCGGCCGTGCGCGGATGGTTCGGAAACGCCTTTAGGTAAAGCTCAAACGCCTTCTGCGCGCGCCCATAGTCGCCGTTGAGAAGAAAGCTGTAAGCGTAATTGAAGGCTGCGTCTGCGTCAGCCGGCAATTCGACTCCGCCGGGCGCCGGCGCCGCCTCCGCAATCCGGTCCGCGATAGGATCGCCCGCGAGACCCGTCGGGCCGCCCGACGCGACCGCTGCGGCGGCGCCGCCGGACAGAGCCGCCGCCACTGAAGCAAGCCTCGCGTTCGCCTTGTCCAGATCATTCGTGAGTTCTTCGACCCTGCCGGTCAGCATCTGGATTTGCTGTTCCATCTCGGAGAGTCTGAGCGCGCTTTGCGAAGCCGCCGCCGAGGCCGCGCGAAGATTGGCTACTTCCCGTTCCAGCGCGGCGATGCGATCCTTGGTTTCACCGGCCTGAACGGGCCCCGCCAATGCCAGGACCCCGACAATGACCGCCAGAAAACTCGCTGCACGCATCGCCAACACCTCTCGCGAAAAAACCGCCCGCCTGGCGTCCGGGATACCGGCGCCGCCAGCGATCCCAAGCCGCCATATAGGCTGCGTCAGAACCTCAGGTAAAGTTGCGGCCTGCTCATGGCAGGATGTAGGGCCTCAGGCCGGGCGCGATCACAATACCGGGAATGCGCTGCCCCGAAAAAAAGCGCGCCGGGCGATCGCCGGCGCGCTATCCTTGGGATTCCTGAGTATCAGGAGCCGACAGAGGTGATGGTGGTCGTCGCGTTACGGTTTACCGACCAGGCGTCTTCGGTCGAGCGCGTGTCGAGCGGACGTTCCTTGCCATAAGAAACGGTCTGGACGCGCGAGCCGTCAACGCCAAGGCTGACCAGGTAGGCGCGGGCGGCTTCGGCGCGGCGGGCGCCGAGCGCAAGATTGTATTCGCGAGTGCCCCTTTCGTCGCAATTGCCCGCCAACAGGATGCGGACATTCGGATATTGCTTCAGCCATGCGGCCTGACGGGCCAGCGTCGCCTGGGCCTGCGCCGTCAGCGCATACTCGTTATAGGCGAAGAACACGCGGTGACCCGCATTCTGTTCGAGATCTTCCTGGCTGCCGGGCGCCGCCGCGCTGCCCCGCGTGCCGCCAGTCGATCCGGTGTCGCCATTGGCGACGACGTCTGGACCCGATTTGCTCGCGCAGGCCGCCAACAGGGCAAGACCCGCAATGCCCGCCACCTTGAAAACATTTGAGAATTTCATGCTCTTCCGTGCTCCACTTGACTTGGGAGATTGCCGCGGGCGCCCCCCGCATTAACCCCCGATGAATTCGACGCATGACCCCTGGGACAGGCGCGGTGTGACGATTACACAAGAGATGTAAACCGTCCTTTGACAGGTAGCCAGCGTCGGCGCGGCGATCAAGGAATTCCGTTCGGGGCCGAAAATGAACATTCCGTGAGGGGTCCCCCTTCTAGGGCAACAGGGGCGACCAAGCCGGATCGGAGGCGTCTGCCGGAGTCTTGACGCGGCGCAGATTGCGGCCCGTCAGATCGACGGACCACAGGGTCGGCCCGGCCCCGGGCGACTGTTCGCGGTGGAACATGAGGACCCGGCCGTTCGGCGACCAGGTCGGACCCTCGTCGAGATAGCTCTCGGTCAAGAGCCGCTCGCCCTGCCCGTCGGGCCGGATGACGCCAATATAGAAGCGGCCCTGATACTGTCGGGTGAACGCGATCAAATCCCCGCGAGGGCTCCAGACCGGGGTCATGTATCGCCCCTCGCCGAAGGTGATGCGCTTCTGGTTCTGGCCGCTGGCATCCATCACGTAGATCTGCTGGCTGCCCCCCCGGTCCGAGGCGAAGGCGATGCGACGGCCGTCGGGCGACATGGTCGGCGACACGTCGATGCCCGGATTGTCCGTGAGCCGCGTCAGCGCCCGCGTCGCCAGATCCATGCGGAACACGTCGGAATTGCCGTTGCGCTCCATGGCCATCAGCACCTGCGTGCCGTCGGGCGAAAAGCGCGGCGCGAAGGTCATGCCCCGGAAGGTGCAGAGCTGCTCCTGTTCGCCGGTCGCAATGTTGAAGAGAAAGATCTGGCCCGGCTTCCTGTCATAGGGGGCCATATAGGTGATCTGCTGCTGCGTCGGCGAGAAGCGCGGCGTCAGCACCTGATAGTTAAGACCGT
>CAYTVQ010000220.1:0-4507 GCA_964441615.1 uncultured Caulobacterales bacterium
GCCCGCCGCATCGTCGGCTGGCGTGTGAGCCGCACGGCGCATGCAGGCTTTGTTCTCGATGCGCTTGAACAGGCGCTTTTTGATCGCAGACCGGTCAGCGGCGGCGGCCTCGTGCATCATTCCGATCGCGGCAGTCAGTATGTCTCGATCAAATATACCGAGCGGCTCGCCGAGGCCGGCCTTGAGCCCTCCGTCGGCAGCGTCGGCGACAGCTACGACAACGCCCTCGCCGAGACGATCAACGGACTTTACAAGGCGGAGGTCATCTGGCGGCGCGGCCCGTGGAAATCGATGGAAGCCGTCGAATACGCCACCCTCGAATGGGTCGACTGGTTCAACAACCGAAGACTCCTCGAGCCGATCGGCAACATCCCGCCCGCCGAAGCGGAGGCCGCCTACTTTGCATCAATCGAGGAACAGCCTATCGCAGCGTGACTCAAACCAAATAGCCTCCGGGGTTGCCGGGGCGGTTCAGGATTCCCAGGCCCGAAACCATAAAGGTGAGGTTTAAGGAAAATGAGTAAGGAGGCCGTCACGAAGGACAAATCCCGGTCCGATATACCGGCGGAAGTTCAAGTGGTGCTGGGCGAATCCGAGCGCTCAATTTGTTTGCCATACGAACTCACAATCATTGAGGTGGACAGCATCCTTTCCGCCATCAAGCGCGCTTCTGGCTCGTCGACGATCACCGTCGATCTGTCAAAAGGCAGCAACAAAAAGGCAATCAGCTCACCCTCGGCATTCGACATCTGGGAGTTCATTTTCACCTCGATTTATCAGCTGCCGACGGCGCTCTGCAGTCTCGTTCACAAGCCCACAAACAGCACGGTAATCTGGGATAGAGATGAAAGATTCGTGGTCATCGCAGGCTCAGCCACCTTCTGTGAGACGGCGTTTCCGCACAGCTATGACGTGCTGGAGTACTTCTACGTGCAATCGACCGTTAACGAGTTCGAGGACGAAAAAAATCTGCGGGCGCTATTTGCCAATCTGACCTCTGGTGGGTCTCGACCTACGGAAGGCGATAGGGCAAGATAAAAGGATTGGCGCACGGGGCGCCGAATCCCCAGTCTGCACGCCGTTTCTTTATGCACCATCCGTAGGCGGAGGTGGCGCCAAATGGTGCATATCCTCTGAGGCGAACGGCGGCGCATTGAGTCGTCCAGAGGTTGCGCGCGCCGAGAGCGGCCGAACGGTCCGGCCGGAGGACCGCGAAGGTCCGTAGACGCTGGATCGCCGCGGCGCCTTCTCTTTCTTGGAGCTGCTGAACGGGCCGGCCGGGCCGCTGAAGGGGGAGCTTGGCGGCCGTGTGTTGCTTGCGAATTGTCCGTCCGAGTCATCGGGCGTCGCTGGATCGGCGTGTGTGGTTCTTTGAGCCCCGTCCGCAAGACGCGCTCAGGAAGCATCCCCCGCCAGTTCACGCGACTTGAACGGATGACGGCCCTCTCAATGCGGGATAGCATGGCGTGATGCGCCGGGTCGCCGCCTTGCTCCTCTTTCTTGCTGTCGCCCTGTTCGGCGGCGGGGCCTTGGCGAGCCATCTCAACGGCGCAGGCGGTCGGCCACTGCCGTGGCCTCCTTCGCCTGAAATCGATCCGCCGGATCGATTTCTCGCGCTGCGCGCGACCGGCTCCGAAGGGCGCGAGAGCTACCGGCCGTTCGGGAAAGCGGTGCGCATCTTCGGCAGCGCCCCCGCCAATGATAACAATACCGGCTTCACCGGACATCTCGAGGACGACGCCTCCGGCCTCGTCTACATGCAGGCCAGATACTACGACCCGCTCGTCCCCAGATTCCTCTCAACCGACCCCATCGGCTACCAGGACCAGCTCAATCTCTACGCCTATGTCGCAAACGATCCGGTCAATGCCTTCGATCCGGACGGCCTAAGATCGCAAATGATCTGCCGCACGGTTGCCGTAGCCGGCGCGCATTGCTTCATTGTTGTGACTTACGACAATGGCGCCGAGCGCCGACGATACTCCTACGGTCCGCAGCGAGATGATAGGCAAAACCCAGGCAAACTCGTTGAGACCAGGGGAAGCGGATTGGGGACCGATCGGGATGATGCCATAGCCCTTGAGAGGGGTGGAAAGGGCAGGTTCAAGACAATCGATCTAAATGGGCTCGGTTTTCAAGACGACGATATCGTAGCAGCGGGAGATGCCGTCGATGCCATGCTAGGAACACCCGATAGTCCGGGTCCGACCGACTACAAATTCAATGCGAACGGGAAGGAACGGGGTAAAGCCAACAGCAATGGAGGTGCCGGGCGCGTACTTGAAGATGCCGATCCCGACGCGGCGGATAATGTTCCGTGGCCCCCAGGCGCCATTGGAAGGAACTCATCCAGCGAAGTAGGCCGATCCCCAAATGGAGAACCGTTCACAGGGTTCATCGATAACGACACCATCGTTGGGTATGCGTGCCAAGGACGAATCGATTGTTAGGAGGCGCGCCAATGACAGCATTGTTCAAGCGGATTCGACGGCTTTTAGTCGCCGCGTGTGTCTTGCCTGTCGCCGCTTGTTCCCGAACGCCAAATCCAATCCCGGTTGGCACAGACACTGTCTATTACGGGAACATAGCGAGTGGAGAGAAGTTTGGAGTGAAGATCGGCGATTCGCGAACCGCGGCGCGTGTGGCGCTCGAAGCCAAAAACGGATTCGCGTATTACGCCGAAGACAATTGCGGCTACAAAGTGAGAACCTTGACAGCGTGTGCCAGCGACTTCCGAGCCGATCTATACGATGTCGATCGGTTTCTGCAGCGAGGACTTGTGGTTCTTGCATATGACGAGGAACGTATCATCGGCATCGTATGGGACTTTCAGGCTCTTCCGGCATCCGACTTTTGAAACGTGGGATCGACGGCAAGATAAAGGCACTGGGCGCCGAAACCCCAGTCTGCACGCCGTTTTTTTATGCACCATCCGCTCACGGAGTGGCGCAAGCAAGCAAGTAGCAAGTAGGGTGCATTAAGCCGAAGGCGCAATGCACCGTCTGGTCTGGCGGCGCGCTTGGACGGCGACTGTCAACGCGCCATGCCGAATTATCGACGCCTGTTCATACCCGGGGGGACATTCTTTTTTACGGCGAATTTGCTTGACCGGCGAACGCGCTTGCTGACGGAGAACATTGACGCGCTGCGCGCCGCCTATGGCGCCGTTGCACGACGACATGCGTTCGAAACGGTCGCGATCTGCATCCTGCCGGAACATCTGCATTGCATCTGGCGCTTGCCGCCGGGCGATCATGATTATCCGCTGCGCTGGCGGCTCATTAAATCGCGGTTTTCGAAAGCGCTTCCATGTACGGCGGATGCGCGCGGCGGCCGCCGCAAGGGCGAGCGCGGCGTCTGGCAAAGGCGGTTCTGGGAACACGCCATTCGCGACGCGAAAGACCTCGACCGACATGTCGATTACATCCACTGGAACCCGGTCAAGCATCGCCTCGTTCGAACGCCTGACGACTGGCCCTATTCGACCTATCACGAATGGAAAAAGGAATACGGAAGGCCAATCAACATTCCGCCCGAGGACTGCAAGCCAGTTCACCTCGGCGAGCGTTGACGGTGCATTGCGCCTTCGGCTTAATGCACCCTACTTGCAGGTGAAATTAACGGTGGGAATCTCGCAAAAGCCGGCGCGATTGGTGTCGCTGCAAGCCCATTTGCGGCCGTAATACCAGCCGGGTCTGGGGCCGTCGGCGCCTTTGCTCGCGCCGAGATTGGAGCCACCACCGGCGCGATCGGAGCTGCGGTTATGAACGGAAGTCAAACTACGGGTGCTAATATTTTAGCGGAGGCCATTGGTGGGGCGGCGGGCGCCAACAGCGACGTGATCGGGGCAGGCGCGACAATTGCTGAGGCGCTGAAGGACGATGAATTACGTCACAGAGACTGAAATGTCCGATTCGAAAAAAACCAAGTTGCCGGCGACGCTTTTTTCGCTGGAACACCTGGCCTTTGATTATCTTCCGAAGCGCTTGGGCTTGTTCGTAATTCCGCTGGGGATCATCGTTGCGCTCGTCGTGAACGAACCCTCAAAGCAGCTTTTGTTCTTGTTCTTTTCAATCTTCCTCGGGTTGGTGCAAGTGTCGAATTATTTCATTTGCTGGGGTGCCCATCGGCGTTTGGAATTGCGCTACGGGGAACGATATCGCGAGAAGTTGAAAACAGAACTCAATCGAGTCGGCTTGAATGGGTTGATCAGCCGCTTCTGGACGGGAGTTAGCCCGGAGTGATGAAACGGCGAAACGCAAGATAAAGCGAATTGCGGCGAAGTCGCCTTTTTCGCGGCTCAACGCCCTCGCCGGGCGATCGATCCACTGGATCGATCGCTGGTTCCGGCTCGACTGCACACGGGTTTTGTGGTGCAAAGTTGGTGCATAGGGCCTCTGATGGCGTCAAAGTGGGGCATGTTTGGGCCATGGCGAACCTCGTTGCGGATGCAGCAAGCGTAGGGTGCATTGAGCATCGCGAAATGCACCGTCTTTCCACGGAGGAA
>CAYTVQ010000221.1:0-4506 GCA_964441615.1 uncultured Caulobacterales bacterium
GCCTCAGCGACGGCGAGAAATCCGTCGGCGAGCTCGGAAAATACGTTAGTCTCAGTCAGGGCGCGCTGTCGCAGCATCTTGCGAAACTGCGATCCGAGAAAATCGTCGCGACTCGACGCGATGCCCAAACGATCTATTACCGCCTCGCGGACGAGGCGGCGAGCAAGCTTGTCGGGTTTCTCTGCGACCTTTACGGCGCCCATTGACCCTTCGCATCAGGAGTAAGCAGCTGGCTGGGGCTTGACCGTCTGGGCGTTGAGCGCCAGCCGCCGCTTGCGCGGCTTTGTCCGTTCCTCGCGGACTTGCGCGCTGATGCGTCCCGCGCACTGGCTTATTTGAACGCGCAGCCCGGCTTGACGCCGACGCTCTTGAACAGCAGGGCGGCGGGGCAGAAGCCCGTAAAGCTTGCTTGCAGCATGTTGACGCCAGCGAACACTGTCAGCCAGATCCAATAGGGATGTATGAACTGGGCGAGTGCGACGCTCGCCAGCACGACGAGGCCGGCAAGAGCAAGGACAGCGCGATCCAGAGTCATTCTTGCCTCCATTATTGCGATTCAGGACTGCGCGGCGGTCGGCGCCGCCGCCCGGGCGCGAACCCAGGCGAGGATCCCATCACGCGACATCAGCCCCGCCTGGCGCGCGACCTCGCGACCGCCTGTGAAGCAGACGAGCGTTGGAATGCCGCGAATATTGAGTTGTGCGGCGGTTTTGCTGTTGTCGGCATTGACCTTAAGGAGCCGAGCCTCGCCTGCGAGATCCGCTGCGGCGGCCTCGAAATTCGGCGCCATCATCCGGCAAGGACCGCACCACGGCGCCCAGACATCAAGGACGACCGGTCCGACGGTGCGCCTTAGGTGATTGTCGAGGGCCGCATCGTTGACGTCGATCGGTTCAGCGAGTCTGAGCGGCGCGGCGCACGCGCCGCATCTGGCGCCGCTCAGCGCTCTGCCGCGCTTTCCAATCCGGTTGGGTGCGCCGCAGGAAGGACAGGCGGCCTGGGAAAGCATGACCTTACTCCTTTACTGCTTTCAGTTTGCCTATGCCGAGCATGTCGAGCATGAATTTCTCGTAGAAGGGTTCGCTTTTTCCCTGCCGAACCTTGCGCAGGAAGTATTTCTCGAATGCGATCTTGGCGAGGTGAACCCAGCCGCCCGAAGCGGACCAGTTCACATTGCGCGGCGGAATTTGCGGCTGCGCGACGAAGGCGACGCCGCCATCTCCGAAATCGGCAAGACAGACGGCGTTCCATGTCGCCTCCGAAGTCGCCGGCTCACCCCTCATCAGCGAGCGGATATTGTGGGCCGTGGCCGTGACCATGGATTCGATCATGAAGCCGGTTTTCGGGACGCCGACGGGCACGGGCGTTTTTCCGGTCGGCGCGATGGCGACCGCGACGCCGACGCCAAAGATGTTCGGGTAGGCGGGATTGCGCTGATGCTTATCGACAATCACGAAGCCGCGAGGATTGACGAGGCCGTCGATGCCCCGAATCGCTTCGACGCCGCGAAACGCCGGCAGCATCATTGCATAATTGAAAGGAACTTCATGGCGCCCCTTGACGGCGCCGGCATTATCAAGCTCCTCGACCTGCGCGCGCCCAGCCTCGACCTTCTGCACGCGGGCGTTGGTGATCCACTTGATGTGCCGGTCGCGCAGCTCGCTCTCTAGCAGGCTCTTGGTGTCTCCGACGCCGTCGAGGCCGAGATGGCCGATATATGGCTCCGCGGTGACGAAAGTCATGGGCGCGCGATCCCGGATCTTCCTCTTGCGCAGTTCCGTATCGAGGATGAGGGCAAACTCGTAGGCGGGGCCGAAGCAGGAGGCGCCCTGCACGGCGCCGATCAGGATCGGACCGGGATTCTTGCAGTAGGTTTCAAACGCCGCGTGGGCGCGCTCCGCGTGCTCTGCCGTGCAGACGGACTGCGTGAATCCGTCCGGTCCGAGGCCTTCAATTTCGTCAAAGGCGAGATCGGGCCCGGTGGCAATGACGAGATAATCGTAGTCCACCCGCGAACCGTCCATGAGCTCGACAGAATTCTCTTTGGGGTGAACCCGTCGCGCGCCGGACGCGTTGAAGCCGATCCCACGCCGCGCCATCGCCGCCGGCAGATCGACCTCGATCGCATCGCGCCGGCGCCACCCGACCGCAACCCAGGGGTTGGACGGCGTGAAATGGAAGATCGGACCTTTCGACACCACCATGATGTCCGCCGATTTCTTCAGGGTCTCCCTGATTTCGTAGGCGGCGACGACGCCGCCGAGCCCCGCGCCAAGCACTACGATCTTCGGCATGTCTTGCTCCTCATTCTGGCGTCAGGGCGTCGAAAGCGCCGTGGCGATCGTTGACAATATATTCGTGATCACGTATATACGCAAGGACAAAAAACGGACGGGGCCGTCCGCGCGGCGAGAGGGTGATCGAGGATGGAGAATGCACGGCCATACGGGACGTTGACCGCAGCCGAACTGGCGGCGGGTCTGATGAAGGGCGCCGTCATGCTTGTCGACGTGCGCGAGCCGGCCGAGTTCGCGGCGGAGCGCATTCATGGCGCGTTCCTTTATCCGCTTTCGACCTTCGATCCGAAGTTGATTCCGACGAATTCGTCGCGGCCTGTGGTCCTCCAATGCGGATCGGGGAAGCGCTCGGCGGATGCGCTCGAGCGTTGCCGCCGGGCCGGCGTGGAGGTTCTCGGGCACCTCGGCGGCGGGATCGCCGCCTGGAAGGCGGCCGGCCAGGCCGTCGTCGTTCTCGACCCGGCTACTGGCAGAACCCTCGACAGGAACCGATGATGGCGGCCTGGCGCAGCCTCCAGTTCAAGAGCGCGCTTCTGACTTTAGCAGCGGCGGCGTTCCTGTCCGCCTGCGGAGGACACAAGGGGGCTGTTGACGCCGAAGCGGTTGATCCGAAGGGAGCGCGAGAAGTTCTCCGCGTTGAACTGCGAGAGACCGCTGACCTCAAGCCGGTGTCAGCCACTCTGACCAACCGCGATTCCGGACTCGCGCGCGCGCGCGTGGGCGGCACGCTCATGGAGCTCGCCGTCCGCGAAGGCGATCAAGTGACCGAGGGGCAGGTGCTCGCCATCATTGGCGATGAACGACGCAATCTGGAAGCGAGCGCCTCGAGATCGGCGGCTTTGGCGGCCGAGGCTCGCGCCTCGGAGGCTCGCGTGACGCTCAAGCGCGTCGAGGAGCTGTTCGCAAAAGGCGTCTACGCGAAGGCCAGACTGGATTCGGCGCGGGCCGAGGCGCGGGCCGCCGATGCGCAGCTGAAGTCCGCACGGGACATCAGCGCGGCGCTTGAGGAGGCGGTCGGCCAGGGCAAGGTGCTCGCCCCGGCGGACGGAAAGGTGACGCGGGCGCCGGTTCCGCAAGGCGCGGTCGTCATGCCGGGCGAGGTGATCGCCGAGATTGCGACCGGACGTCGCGTCTTGCGCGCCGAGATTCCGGAAAGCGACGGCGCAGATCTCCGCGAGGGCGACGAAATCGCGATTCTCGCCTCCGGCGCGCAGGCCGAGGCGAAAGCAAAGATTCTGCAGGTTTATCCCGCCGTGCAGGCTGGCAAGGTCGTGCTCGATATCGATGCAGCTTCGTTGGAAGACGCCTTTGTCGGCATGCGGATTCCGGTGCTGATTCCGATCGGCGTGCGTCAGGCGATCGCCGTCCCCGACCGGTTCGTGACCGTTCGCTACGGAGTCGACTACGCCACGCTGCATCGCGACGGAATGCCTCCTCTCGATATTCCCGTGCAGACGGGCCGCCGGTTCGCCGAAGCAGGCGAGGCGTTTGTCGAAATCCTGTCCGGATTGCGCCCCGGCGACAGCATCTTGGCCCCGCCGGGAGCAGCGGGCGAATCAGATGCGTCCGCCATTGCAGCATCGGAAAACTTCAAATGAAGCTCGGCCTATCAGGGAACCTGACGCGCGCGTCGATCTCATCGCCGCTGACGCCGCTGGTTCTGCTGACTGCCTTTGCGCTCGGCCTGATCGCGCTCGCCTCGATCCCCCGCGAAGAAGAGCCGCAGATCAGCGTGCCCCTGGTGGACATCGCCGTTCGCGCCGACGGCCTCAAGGCGCCGGACGCCATGGAACTGATCACAAAGCCGCTTGAGACGATCGTCAAGGGTATTGACGGCGTCGAGCACGTATACAGTCAGACCGAGAATGACCGCGCGATGGTCACCGCCCGTTTCGTCGTCGGCTCCGATGCCGATGACGCAATTACGCGCGTGCAGCAGGAAATTCGCGCCAATTACGACCGCATGCCGGTCGGCGTTCCCGAACCGCATATCGTCGCGCGGGGCATTTCGGACGTGCCGATCGTGGTGGTCACGCTTTCGCCGAAGCTGGAGGCGGCTGATCGGTGGAGCGATCAGGCGCTCTACGAGATCGCGGACGAGCTCCAGGCCGAGCTGATGAAGGTGAAGGATGTCGGACTGACCTTTGTTGTCGGAGGCCGCCCGCGCGAGATTCGAATTGAGCCTGATCCGTCGAAATTGGCCGCCTAC
>CAYTVQ010000222.1:0-4497 GCA_964441615.1 uncultured Caulobacterales bacterium
TCCTTCAGCGTCCAGTCGATGGCGCGTCGCATGGCGGGATGGCTCTGGTCATAGCCGAGCTTGCCGAAGGCCTCGATGATGTGCGCCGTGACGTCCACCGAGGGCGGATCCAGCGCTTCCCCGAAATCGCAGAACGGGATCTTCGTCAGGATCTTCTTGTCGTTGTCCTTGTCGAAGGCGCCCCAGCCGCCGCCCTTGCACTGCATCCCGATGAGCCAGTCCACTCCGAGGCGAATCGCCTCTTCGATCCCCTTTGCTTTCCATTTCGGATCATCGCGGAACTGCGACAGGATGATGAGCGCGACCGCGGTATCGTCCGTATCCGGATAGAAATAGTTCTTGTATTCAAAGGCCCAGCCGCCTGGCGCGACCTTGGGGACCTTCACCTGCCAGTCGCCGGGGCGGCGGACCTGCTGGTCGAGCAGCCACTGCACGGCCTTTTCGACCGCCGCCGGGTGGCGATCGAGGATATGCGCGTCATCGAGCGCCATAAGGCCGAGCTCGGTGTCCCAGACCGGCGAGGTCGAGGCCTGAATCCAGGTGGCGTCGCCAATATCGACGCGCCAGCGAGGATCGTCGAGCGCGGCGAGCCCTTTGGCGAGGACCGGATGATCGTGCGCATAGCCTTCCGTATAAAGAGCGATCAACGAATAGATCCAGGGCGGCTGGATGCCGCCCCAGACACCGTCCGCGTCCTGATGCTGGATGATCCATTCCACCGCATGCTTGATCGCCGCGCTCCGTCCGAGCGAGAATCCGGTTTTCGCGCCAAAGTCGTGGAGACCGTGCAGCGCCTTGTCGATCGCCCGGAAGAATCCGTCCCAGAAATCGGCGTTGGGCTTGCCGGGAAGTTCGTAGTCGAAGGCCTCGCGACCGCCGGGAAAGAGGTCGTCGAGCCGGTTTTCCCGCGGCAGCGCGCGCATCGGCCGGCGGGCCGAGAGAATCGTGATGGGCATCAGCGTCGCGCGCGCCCACTGCGCGAAATTGTAGATCGAGAAGACGAACCAGTTCGGGAACCAGATCACTTCAGGGGGCACGTTCGGCGTCTTCGCCCACGGCCACTCGCCGATCAGCGCCAGCCAGTAGCGGGTGAAGACGCGGATATTCTTGAGACCGCCTTTCGAGAGAATCCAGTCGCGCGCCCTCGTGAGCTGCGGATCGGAGGCCGGAACGCCGGTCGAACGCAGCGCCGCATAGGCCACGACCGTCGTGTTGATGTCGCCCGCGGGGGCGTCATGATAAATCTCCCATGATCCGTCGGCGCGCTGGCCTTGGCGCAACGACCGCGCGAGGCGCGGCCGCAGGTGATGACCATCGAGACCCATCACCCACAGGGCGAGGAGCCACTGCGCCTCCATGCAGGCGTTCGATTCCAGACGCCCGACCCAGTAGCCCTCGGGCTTCTGGCGCGCGACCAGCCAGTCGGCGGCGGCGTCAATGGAACGGTCGAGCGCGGCCTCGAAATTGCCGCGCGCCTTGCCGCCCGCCTTCTCGTCGAACATGGCCGCCGTTCCGCTCATGCCTGCTGGTCCGCCCCTGGGCCTTCTTTCCGGAACCCGTGCGCCCGCGTCAAGGCGGCGCCGCGTCCGCGTCTGGCGTGACGCCACGCCAGCGCTTAGGTTCTGCGCTTGATCTCGAAGGAGCCCACCGAATGAGCCGCGCCGCCGTGTTGCTGATCGTCCTTTCCGCCCTCGCCGCCTGCGGCAAAAAGGAGAAGGCTACGGAACCGCCGGCCGAGCCGGTGAAAATGGCTCGCGCCGCGCCGACGCTGCGGGCATTCGACCTCGCATCCCAGAACGACCAGTTCTCCTATGCCAATGTCGGGGAAGTGAAGACGACGCATGTCGATCTCGACCTTACCGCCGAATTCGACTCAAGAACGCTCGACGGCGTTGCAACGCTTGATCTCGAACGAATCGATCCTTCCGCCGACACACTTGTTCTCGATACGGACGACCTCGCTATCCGCGCTGTCGAAGTCCGAACTGGAGAAATCTGGACGGCCGCGCCCTTCGTTCTCGGAGCCGACGATCCGGCGCTCGGCGCTCCGCTTCAGATCAGCCTGCCGCGCGGCGCCGACGCTGTGCGCGTAAGCTATCGCACCTCGCCGGGCGCCCAAGGGTTGCAGTGGCTGACGAGGGAGCAGACCGCGGGCAGGCGCCATCCCTTCATGTACAGCCAGAACCAGGCGATCCATGCCCGCTCCATGGCGCCCCTGCAGGATACGCCGCAAATCCGCATTACCTACACTGCGAAAATCCGGGCGCCCGAACCGCTCGTCGCCGTGATGAGCGCGGTTCGCAATGCGCCGGAAAGGGGCGTCCAGTCCTTCCGCATGGATCAGCCGATCCCGTCCTATCTGATCGCGCTCGCCATCGGCGACATTAGGTTCAAGGCGATCAGCGACAATGTCGGGGCGTGGGCCGAGCCCGAGATGCTCGACGCCGCCGCGGCGGAATTCAGCGAGACGCCGCAAATGATAGTCGCCAATTCGGCGCTCTACGGCCCCTATCGCTGGGAGCGTTACGACATGCTGGTCCTGCCGCCGAGCTTTCCCTTCGGGGGCATGGAGAATCCGCGCCTCACCTTCCTCACGCCAACCGCCATCGCCGGCGACAAGAGTCTGACGAGCCTCATCGCGCATGAACTCGCCCACTCCTGGTCAGGGAATCTCGTCACCAATGCGACCTGGCGCGATTCCTGGCTCAATGAGGGCGTCACTTCCTATGTCGAGAATCGCGTCGTCGAAGCGGTTTACGGGCCGGAGCGCGCCGCCATGGAGCGCGCCCTCGATCTCGAAAGCCTCAAGACCGCCGTCGCCGATGCCAAACGCCCGGAACTGACGCAGCTGAAACTTCCCTCGGACATGAAAGACCCCGACGAGGGGTTCAGCCAGGTCGCCTATGTAAAAGGCGCCTTCTTCCTGAACTTCCTCGAGGAACGCTTCGGCCGTGATGCATTCGACGCGTTCCTCAAGGCCTATTTCGAGAAGTACGCATTCAGGAGCGTGACTACGGAGGATTTTCTCAGCGAACTGAACGCCTTGCGGTCGACCCAGCCCGACGCGGTGCTCGATTCCGAGCTCAACGACTGGATCAGAGGTCATGGCGTTCCGGCGACGCTTCCGGTCCCGAAGTCGGACGCATTTGAAAAAGTCGCCGCCGAACAGGCGAAGTGGCTCGCTGGCGCGATAAAGCCGGAAGGGCTTCCGACCAAGGCATGGACGACCCAGGAGTGGCTGCGCTTTATCAACACGCTTCCCGGCGATATCGCGCCCGCGCGGCTGGCCGAACTCGACCAGACCTTCAAGCTCACGACCGCCGGCAATGCTGAAATTGCGGCGGCGTGGTACCTGAAGGCGATCAAGGCCGGCTATGAGCCCGCGCTCCCGGAGATCGAGAAATTCCTCTCGCGCGTCGGTCGCGGCAAGTTCATCTACAAAATCTATCAGGCGCTTGAAGACAACAACCGCGCCGATCTCGCGAAGACCGTTTATGCGAGCGCCCGCGCCGGCTATCACCCAATTGCGCAGAAGCGTATCGACGAGATTCTGAAAGAACCTGGAAACTGACAGCGCGCGGCCCGGCTATCGTGCGGCCGCGACTTGGCGAAACAGCGCCGCATAGGCCGCAACCATGCGTTCCGCAGCAAATTCGGCGCGCGCCTTGGCCTCGTTTGCCGCGCCCAGCCGCGCGCGCAAGGCAGGATCGCCTGCGAGCGTTTTTATGGAGGCCGCCAGCGCCGCCTCGTCGCCAGCCGGCGTGACGAAGGGACGGTTTTCGGCGCTGACCATCTGCGCAATGTCGCCAACATCGGTCGCCGCCACCGGAAGGCCGGTCGCCATCGCTTCCATGAGGCTGATCGGCATCTGCTCCGTGTCCGATGAGAGTGCGAAGATGTCGAACGAGGCAAGCGCTGCTTCCGGCGCGTTCGTCGCGCCCGGCAGTTCGACTCCCTTGAGCCCAGTTGACCGCGCCGCCTGCAAGATCGCATCACGCTGGTCGCCTTCGCCATGAATGCGAAGTGTGAGATCGCCGCCAGCTCCCGCAACAGCGCGCACGAGGCGCGGATAGTTCTTTTCCGCGCGCAGCGCGCCGAGAGAGCCGATAACAAGCGGTCCGCCCGATTTTACCGGCTGCGCATAACGTGCGACGTCAATAGCGTTCGGAATAAAATGCACGCCCGCCGCCGGCAGTCTCCAGCACGAGATGGCAAGTTCCCTCAAGGTCTCCGAGGGAACCACCACAGGCCGATTACGCAGCAGCAGGCGGCGCGCAAGAACGCGCCTCGGACTCTGGCGCGACGCCGACTCGTCGGGGCCAAAACCATCCTCGAAGTGAATGTGCCGAACACGGCCGCGGCCGCAATTGGCGATCGCCCATTCGATCGTCCCCCAGTTCGACGTCAGCAGCAGATCGGGCGCGAGTTCCTTCAGTGTACGGTAGATAAGAGAAAGATTGGAAAGAGATACGAACCTGCTCTTGCCGAAAGCGAGCG
>CAYTVQ010000223.1:0-4491 GCA_964441615.1 uncultured Caulobacterales bacterium
ACGACGCCGGCGCCGCTGCGCCCGCCGCTCAATCGTGCGCTGGTCGACGCCTGGTCGATGACCTCGCTTGATGCGCATTCCGGCAGGCCGGAAGTCGCGCCCTGGCTGCGCGGCTGGGTCGAGGACGACGGGCCGCAGACCGCGATTGTCTGGCGGACGCATCTGCCGGTTCGAACGACTGGCGGCGAAGCGAGCAGGAAAGAAGTCGAGGAATTCTTCGAAGCCGCGCCGCCGCATCTGAGCGAGAAGCTTGAAATCGAGACGTGGGCCGCAGTCGAATGGCTTATCGAACGCGCTGCGACTCTCTCGAAAGTGAAGGAGGCGGCGCCGGAGTCCGCAGACGCCGCCGACGAAACGGATGCGATCGAAAACGAGGATGCCGAAGCCGACAAGGAGAAACCGGAACCGAAAGCGCAGCCATTGCGACAGAACGAAATCATCGCCTTCGCGCTAACGGCGGCGGGCGAGGTCAAGCAATCGTTTCAGTTGAAAGCGTTCGATGCAGACAAAAAGGCGAAAGAAGCGCTTGAGGGAACTCTCGCAGGGGCGACCCTCGTCATCGACGCGCGCTTCGGCGGGCTAGCGGGCGGGCTGCTCGATGCGAAGGCCGGCGACACGCCGCGGACGGCCGATGATGGAAGCAGCCACGGCTGGCTTGACCAGGCCATGCCGGGCGGAGCGAGGAAGCCGGCTGTCGATTTCCGCGTAAAGCGGGTGAAAGACCAAGATCATGCGAACGAAGCCGCTTCGGCTGCTGATGCGGCAAGGGAATATCCGAAGTGGAAATTCGAATCTCGCTTCGCGCTTTCGCTGACGCCCGAAGGCGAAACGATCGAGGAGCTGATCGTCGAGTCCTGGCGCGGCGGGGAGGCGACGGAAGAAGGTCGGTCCGTTGCGCGCCCGCAATCTTTGGCGGAGCACCAGTCCTGGACGGCGGAAAAAGCCACGGCGATCGCTGATGGTCTCGGCCTCGACGGCGACTACGCCAATGCGCTCGCCATTGCCGCGCGGCTTCATGATGAGGGCAAGCGCGCGAAACGCTGGCAGCGGGCGTTCTATGCGAACAGGGTGGAGAAGTCGCTCGACCGGCCGCTCGCCAAGACCAAAGGGCCGATCGACTTCAAGCTGCTCGACGGCTATCGCCACGAATTCGGCTCGCTCCCTTATGCGGATGAAGATGGCGCATTTCAGGGTCTGTCCGCCGAATTGAAGGATCTCGTTCTGCATCTCATCGCCGCGCATCACGGGCAGGCGCGCCCCATCATCGAAACGCGCAGCTGCGACGACGCGCCGCCTTCGGCGCTCCAGGCGCGCGCCGCCGAGGTCGCGCTGCGCTTTGCGCGCCTGCAGAAGCAGTGGGGACCTTGGGGCCTCGCCTGGTGGGAGGCGCTGCTGCGCGCCGCCGACGCGCAGGCCTCGCGCGAGAATGATGAAGTGGACCGCGAGAAGGTGGGCGTCTGATGGCGGAAGCCTCGATCCCCGTCGACCTCTTCAATCCCGGCCAGGTCTTCGCCTGTCTCGGCTTCATGGAAGCCGCGGAAATACTACTAGGCGACGCCGAAGGGGGCTTCGACTGGACGGACGAGGCGAACGTCAGATTCATCCTCCGCGCGGCGGGCGGTGAGAATCCGCTCGCGGTGGTGCTGGAGTTCCTCGCCGAAGCCGATCCGAAGCGCTGGGGACCGATCGGTTATTCCGACCCGCCGCCGAAAAAAGGCAAGAACAAAGACGAGGACGAAGAAGTAGGCGACGAGGAGTCGGCAGAGGAAGCTGGCGTCGGCGCTGCGCCGTCGCTCGAATTGTCGGAAATGTTCTATGCGGCGGCCGGCGACAAGATGGCGCTGCCGATTAGACTTGGCGGCGGCAATCGCCCGATTGTTAAGCTTGGCCATTGGGCCGACGGCTCGGGCCGAAACAGTTTCAAGCTCTATTCTGGCAACAGGTCGGCGCTTTCGATCGCCCGCGGCATGCTGCTCGGCGTGCGCGCGAAGCCGAGCAAAAGCCAACGAGAAATCGAACAGCCCGGCGATCTCAAATTCAAGGGCGTGCGCCAACTCTGGGAAGAAAAGCGAGACACAGTTCTAGGCGCTCCTTTTGACGCGCTGACGCCGATGGGCGGCAGTTTCAATTTCGACCCACGCGGCGCCTGGACGGCGATCGACGCCGGCTATTCGCCGAACGAGCACAAGCACCCGGTCAACGCCTCGCCGGTTGTCGAATTTCTAGCGGCGTGGGGTCTTGAACATGCGCGCCCGGATGAATTCGAGACCCGAAGGGTTCGCTATGCTGCGTGGGGCCGCTTGCTCCCGCCGTCGCTCGCCCGCGCGGCGCTGACCGGGGCCATCCCGTCGCTTCCGATTCGGCGATTTCAGTTCGAACTCGACCTGTCCGGCAAGAACAAAGTCGTCACCTTCGCACAAGAGGAGATTTCATCATGACCGAACCGTTGGAACTCACCAACGATATCATCAATTCGTGGGCGGACGACAGAAACGGGCCGGTCGCGTTGCATCTGAAGCAGAAGCTCATTCCCGTCGAGGGTGAGGGCGCGCTCATCTTCCCGCCGACTTATGCGATGGGCGAGGGAAAATCGCCTTATAACATCGATGTTCTGTCTGATGGAACCAAGGTCGCCACCATCGACAGCGTCGGCAGCGAAGCCAACCGGATCGAACCAATTTTCAAGGATGATCGCTTTAAGTCGCTGGTTCCCCAGATTGATATTACTTACCCAAACCAGCGACCCGTCTCAATTCTGGAAGCGGGCCATCGGCTCGGCGACGCGATCATCCGTTGCACGAATCTCAAAGACGAAGCGCGGAAGGCATTCGAAGCTTTCCTTGCTGCAAACGACGCCGAACCGATCGCCAAACTCGCGCCGACGTCCCTTGTTTTCGGCGTTTGGGATTCGCGCGATACGCAGGCGAAACTCCCGCGCATCGTGCAGTCCGTCATCAGGGCTTGGGACGTCGAGGAGCTGACGCGCTCAGCGCAATACAACCCCCCTCTTGATTATTCTGCGCTTGGGGTTTTCAGCGAGGAAGAAAAGAAGAAGCAGGAAGGCGATCCAAAATCGCCGCTTGCAAAACGCGGCTTCGTGCACGTGCCCGCCGTTCGCGCACACGGCGGTGTCATAGTGCGCGGAAACATCGAGCGCTCGGTCACGGTCAATCTTATAGCCTTGCGGCGCCTTGGCGGCTCCAACGCCGAGAAGCTTCGACGATATATTCTGGGCTTGTCGCTGGTGGCGGCGACCGAGCCGGTCGAAGCATTCTTGCGAGCGGGATGCCTCGTGACGCCCGATCCGACTTCGCAGTCCCATTGGGCAGTCGTCGATCGGGACGGCAAGCGGTCATCTGCCGCCCTAACAACTAAAATCGCGGAGCAATATGCGAATAGCTCCGCGAACGCGTTCGTCGTTGGCCCGAGCAAGAACGTGACCTTCGACAAGAACTTGGCGAGCGCGGATGCGCAGCTGGCTGACAAGGACGCCGCCAAAGCGGAAAAGGCGGCCCGAAAAAAAGCCGCCGCTGGATGAAGCCCAGTCATGAACTCCTCCCTCCTGCTTGCCATCCATTTCCATGACGGGCGCTATCATGGCGCGCCCGACTGGCCGCCGTCGCCGGCGCGGCTGTTTCAGGCGCTGGTCGCGGCGGCGGCGCGCAGCGCAGAAATTCCGGCTGATGCTGGAGCTGCGCTTGAATGGCTCGAAAACCTCAAGCCGCCGGTCATCGTCGCGCCTAGGGCGCGGCGATCACGAGGCTTTGTCAATTGGGTGCCCAACAACGACCTCGACGCCGTCGGCGGCGACGCGCGACGCATTGGGGAAATCCGCGCAGCAAAAACGATCCGCCCCTGGCTTTTCGATCCGGGCGAGCCGCTTCTCTATGCGTGGAACTTTCTGGACGCAGAGGAAGCAGCGGCGAAGGCGAAGAAGATCTGCGACATCGCCCTTGACCTCTACCAGCTCGGCCGCGGCGTCGACATGGCCTGGGCCATGGGCGAATGCATGTCGCGCGAGGAAGCCGATGAACGCCTTGTGGCGCATGGCGGGCCCATTCATCGACCCTCCTTGAACGGTGGCGGCAATACTTTCGCGTGCCCTGCGCCCGGTTCGCTTGAAAGCCTTGTCCGGCGCCATCAGGCTTCCGGGCAGCGCTTCACGACCCTGACCGCCCCGGCCCCGACGAAGAAGGAGCCCAACAAAACGAAGGTGACGGGGCAATTGTTCTTGCAGCCGCCCAAACCGCGGTTCCGCAGCGTCGCCTTTGATTGTCCACCGGTTCAGCTCTTGTTTGATCTCGTCCCCAAAGTCGCGAATTGGCCCTTGATCCGTCCGGCGGCGCTCGTCGAACGGGCGCGCGATGCGGCGGCGAAGCGGCTGTGGACAGCGTTGCCGGAGAAAAAAGTCCTAGTTGAAAGGGTCATCATCGGCTCAAGGGACTCGACGGACAATGACAAGGCGGCGCGGATCCGCATCGCGCCCTTGCC
>CAYTVQ010000224.1:0-1246 GCA_964441615.1 uncultured Caulobacterales bacterium
CGGCTCGTCCGGCGCCATCCTCTCCTACATCATGTGCAAGGGGATGAACCGCTCCTTCATCTCGGTCATTCTCGGCGGTTTCGGCGGCGAGGTCGCGGCGGCGGCCGGCGCCATCGAGCAGCGTCCGGTCAAGCAGGGCTCCGCCGACGACGCCGCCTTCATCATGAAGAACGCCGGCAAGGTGATCGTCGTGCCCGGTTACGGGATGGCGGTCGCGCAGGCCCAGCATGCGCTGAAAGAGCTCGCCGACACGCTGAAGAAAAACGGCGTCGAAGTAAAATATGCGATCCACCCGGTCGCTGGCCGCATGCCCGGTCATATGAATGTGCTCCTTGCGGAGGCGCAGGTGCCCTATGACGAGGTTTTCGAGCTCGAGGACATCAACAACGAGTTCCGCACCGCCGATGTCGCCTTCGTCATTGGAGCCAATGACGTGACCAATCCGGCGGCCAAGACCGACAAGGCCTCGCCGATCTACGGCATGCCGATTCTCGACGTCGAAAACGCCAAGACTGTGCTTTTCATCAAGCGCTCCATGGCCTCGGGCTATGCCGGCGTCGAGAACGAGCTCTTTTTCCGCCCCAACACCATGATGCTCTTCGGCGACGCCAAGAAGATGACGGAAGAGATCGTGAAGGCGATGCACTAGGCGGTACTGCTGGCTGAAGGCGCCGCGCCGGGCTAGAACAACCCCGGAATCGGGGAGCCAATCCATGCGAAAGATGTTCTATCTCGCCGCCGCTGTCGTCGCGCTCGCGGCCTGCTCGAGAAAGTCGGACGAAGCGGCCGCAACGGCGGAGTCGAAGCCGGCTGAAACGTCTTATCCGCAGGAAGCCATCGTCGATCCGATGACGAGCGCCGACCGGCTCGACCGCGCGCTCGCCAGTCAGCCGGCGGAGGAAAAGGCGCGCTATCAATACCGCCACCCCAAGGAGACGCTGCAATTCTTCGGCATCGAGCCGGGCATGACCGTCGTTGAAGTGCTGCCGGGCGGGGGTTGGTGGACGAAGATCCTCATGCCCTATCTCGGCCGGGACGGTCTGATTATCGGCGCGGATTACGCGCTGGAGATGTGGGCGCTTTTCGGCGACTATGCGCCCGATCCCGAAAAGCAGAAGCGATGGGTCGACACCTGGATTTCCGATGCGCGCGGCTGGTGCTCCGGCGACTGCGCCAATGTGACCGGCTTCGTCTACGGATCGCTGCCTGAGGAAATGCATGAGGGCGCCGACGCGGTGCTGATGCT
>CAYTVQ010000224.1:1346-4481 GCA_964441615.1 uncultured Caulobacterales bacterium
AACAATCCGGACCTCAAGGCGCAGATGGAGGCGATCGGCGAGTCCGACCGCATGACGTTGAAATTCCGCAAGCCCGGCTGAGGCAGTCGGACGCGCTCGCGGCCTTCTCCGCTTCGAACTTCGTGGCGACGCCTGCGCCGCCGGCCTTTCTGCTGACGGCGCCGTCTCTGGCGATGATGAGTGTGATGTCGCCGATGGTTCCCAACGCGCTGAAGGCGGAGAACTGGCCGCTCAAGACAGCCTGACTGCTGCGCCGGGAGAGGCGGCGACGGTCTGGGCGTCGTCACGATTGCTTGAGCAGTTTTCCACAGGAGAGAAAATGCGAGTCGATTCGTCGAAAGAGTACAGCGTGACAGCTGCGCAACGGCGAATCAAAACCGCTTCGCCGGCTGGCTCTTAATTTTTCTCCACTCTTAATCCTTGGTATATTTCGTCGCCGGAATCGACCGGCGCTGATTCGCGGGTTGGCCGCGCTCATCAGGTGTCATGTTAACTCCCGTTGGGGGACTAAAAATGAAGAAGCTGATTTGCGCCTGCATTGCAGGCGTCTTCGCCGCCTCGAGTGCGGCGCATGCTGCACTACTGGATTTTGTCGCCGAGGCGGCCGGCAACGAACGCGGCGTCGCTGACGGAACGGTCATTGTGTTCGGCGAGATCGCCGCGACTTTCTCGGCGGGCGGCCCGGGCGGTTCCTTCGCCTATTTCGATGATCTCGATCAGGGCCGGCCTGCGGGCCTCGGCGTCTGCCAGACGCTTGTCGGGCCGGCGCCGGCGCCTTGTGCAGTCAGCAATGACGACAACATCCGCGCTGGCGAATCGGTGCGCATCGATTTCGACAAGGCAGTGATCCTCAGCGGCTTTTCGTTCAGCGACCGCGAGCATTTCAGCCTGAATACGAGCACCCACACGCTTCTGGTCAACGGGCTCGCCTTCACCTTCGCGGACATGGTGAACCTGACGCCAGCGGTGGTCGCCGCGCTCACCGGCGTCACTTTCGTCGAGTTCGCATTCGGCGGCGCGGACCCGTCCGAGTTCTATGTGAACCGGTTCACGGCGGAAATTCCGCTGCCGGCGGCCGCGCCCCTGCTGCTGGCCGGCTTGGCCGGGCTCGGATTCGCGTCCCGTCGCAGGAAGGCGGCTTAGGGCCGGCGCAACGAGCGGCCGACAAGTTCCGCGAGGAACGCCTGCCGCCTCTCGTTCAGCCGGCGGCAAGGCGCGCCGCAATGTCCTCAAGCTTCTTGTTGAGGAGGGAGAGCTTGCCGACCGAGACAGAAGCGCCGAGTTCAAGTTCGGTCACGAAGCGCTCATAGCCCGCGATCGCTGCTTCGCTTGAGGCGCGCCATTTGGCGATGACGCCGTCGATGTCCTTCGGCGTCGCTCCGGCGAAGGCGATGACGCTCCTTGCGAGCGAGAGCTGGCGCTGCGACATATCCTCGACAAGGCGCTGCGCCGCGAGCCGATCGAAATGCTCCTGCGGCGGTGAGCTGCGCGCCTGCTCGCGCGCGACATCGATATTGAAGTCGCGGCCGACGGCGAAATAGACAGCCCCCGCCGACGCCGCCGGCCAGCTGGTGTCGCGCGCGAGATTGATGACGTCGAAGGCGCGCTCGAGGGCCGGGAGCAGCGCCGCCTCGTCGGCGAGCGCTTCCGGCGCGCCTTCCTTGCGCCAGGCTGCGGCGCGGGCCCTCAGCGCCGCCGCAGCATCCTTCGGCAGGATCGATGCGAGCGCCGACTTCAGTTCGGCGACAGGCTTTTCATACTGCTCCAGCAGGCCCTTGAGCCCGCGCTTCTCAAGCAGCGTCATGGCGCTTGCATCGCTCACGATACGATAGAGCTGTTCCCGAATGACCCCGGCCGCCGCGTTGTAGAGCGCGATCTGGGTCTTGGCCGGAATCTTGTTGTCGAGCGCATCGATGTCCACGGCATACTGACCGAGCTTCAGAATGCGTCTCGCCGCTTCATAGGCGATGGCGACTTCGTGGGGCGCGGCACCCGTCAGTTCCACAACCTGATAGGGATATGCCGCGCCGCAGGTATCCACGATCTCATTGGCGAGGCGCGTCGCGATGATCTCGCGCCGCAGGCGATGGCGGACGAGCGCATCCTTGAACTGGTGCAGCGCTTCGGGAAAGTAGTTGAACAATTCACGCTCGAGCAGGGGATCGTCAGGCGCCTTCGAGGCGACTAGTTCCTCGAAAAGCCACATCTTCGAATAGGCGAGCAGCACCGAGAGATCCGGCCGCGTGAGGCCGAGCCCGCGCGCGCGCAGCATGGCGAGCTGGTCCTTCGTCGGCAGGCCCTCGACCGCGCGGTCGAGGCGGCCGTCGCGCTCAAAGGCCTCCATGAGCCGCGCATTGGCGTCGAGGTCGGCGGCCGCCGTCGCCTCCATCATCGAGATGGCGCGGGTCTGCTCGTAATTGTGGCGCAGCACATGCGCCGCGACGTCCTCGGTCATCGAGGCGAGGAGGGAATTGCGGTCCTCCTGCTTCAGCTCGCCATGCTCGATTGCGCCGGAGAGGAGAATCTTGATGTTCACTTCGTGGTCGGAGGAATCGACGCCGGCCGAGTTGTCGATCGCATCGGTATTGAGACGGCCGCCCGCCCGCGCGAACTCGACGCGCGCCGCCTGGGTGAAGCCGAGATTGGCGCCTTCGCCGAGAACCTTGACGCGCAGCTCGGCGGCGTTGACCCGGATCGACTCGTTGGCCTTGTCGCCGACGCGGGAATTGTCCTCATGCGTCGCCTTGACGAAAGTGCCGATGCCGCCGAGCCACATGAGTTCGGCGTCGGCCAGCAGGATCGCGCGCATGATCTCAGCCGGCGTCGCCTTGTCCTGTTTGAGGCCGAGAATCGTCCTGATCTCAGGCGTCAGAGCGATCGACTTGGCGCTGCGCGAGAAGACGCCGCCGCCTTTCGAGATCGCCTTCTTGTCGTAGTCCGCCCACGAACTTCTCGGCAGGGCGAACATGCGTTTGCGTTCGGCGAAGGAAACCGCCGGATCCGGGTTCGGATCGATGAAGATGTCGCGATGGTCGAAGGCCGCGACGAGCCTGATCTTCTCGGAAAGCAGCATGCCGTTGCCGAACACGTCGCCCGACATGTCGCCGACGCCGACGACCGTAAAGGGCTCTTTCT
>CAYTVQ010000225.1:0-4467 GCA_964441615.1 uncultured Caulobacterales bacterium
GTCGCCGAGGGGCCGCGCCGCGACCTGGAGCGCCTCGCCGGGGCGCTTGGCGAGCCCATGCGAAATATAGTTGACGGCGTCAAAACGGGTCATGTCCTGCTGCTGCAGGAAATGCGCAGCGTGGCTCTCGCGCTCGGCGAATAGCGCGACCAGCACATTGGCGCCCGTGACCTCTTCGCGGCCCGAAGACTGCACATGGATCACCGCGCGCTGGATGACGCGCTGAAAGCTCGCCGTGGGCTTGGCCTGTTCGCCGCGCTCCAGCTTCAGATTGGCGAGATCGTTCTCGATGTACTCGAAAAGATTGCGGCGAAGCAGGTCAATATCGACATTGCAGGCCCTCATGACCGCGGCTGCATCCTGGTCTTCCGTCAGCGCAAGGAGCAGATGTTCCAGCGTCGCCAGTTCGTGATCGCGTTCGGTCGCGATGCCGATCGCCCGGTGCAAAGCCTGATCGAGGCTTCGGCTGAATGACGCCACTTACGTTACTCCCGCTCCATCGTGCATTGCAGAGGATGCTGATTGCGCCGCGCCAGCTCCATGACTTGCGCGACCTTGGTTTCGGCCACTTCATAAGTATAGACGCCGCAGACGCCGACTCCCGTCTGATGCACGTGCAGCATGATGCGCACCGCCTCCTCGGCGTCCTTCTTGAACACCGCCTGAAGCAGCCAGACCACGAATTCCTGCGGCGTGTAGTCGTCGTTCAGGAGAAGGACCTTGTATAGCGACGGACGCTTGGTCTTGGGCGCGGTGCGCGTGACCACGCCGATTCCTACGCCCGGACCACCCTGCCCGTTGTCCCTGTCGTCTGACATGCCGGCCATTGACGCTAGCGCGCTTCCTTCCTCACCGTCCCATTAAATAGGTATCTCGCCCTGGTTGAAAAGACGCAAATCCGTGGGAGGCCAGCCCATGGAAAAGGGGGTCCGGCGCGCGCCGGACCCCCTCTTTTACGCAACACGGATCGCCTGGCCGGGCGCCCGAAATGCTTACGGGCGGTAGCTTTGCACCATGTCCACGAACTCGCTGTAGCGCGTCGTAAGGGGCTCGGCAGCTTCCTTGGTCGACGTCAGCCAGTGGTCGGCGAGCTTGTTGAACTGCCCCAGATTCTTTTCGAAGGCCGAACGAAGGAAATCGGACTGGATATCGATGGCCTCCTGGACGCTCTTCGATGCGGTCGTCGCCTTGAAGGCCGCGACGCCGTCCTCATAGGCTTCCTTGGCGAAAGCGTTGTGCTCGGACGCAGCCTTTTCGAACGCCTTGGCGAGGCGTCCGGCGGAGGCCGTGACGGCTTCCAGCGACTCACGGTTAAAATCGGCCCATTTGGTGAAGCCGCCGGCGAGCTTCTCATAGCCTTCCTTGAAGGCTTCGGGGGTCGCTGCGGTCCAGGTCTCGAAGGATTCGGTCGCGCTGGCAGTCTTCTTGGCGGTGGCCATGATTCTCTCTCCCTTTGCCGGCCGTGGCGGTACGCCGGCCTCCGTTTGTGCAATGCAACATAGGACGAGACGGGCCTCCCGTCAAGGGTATTTTTGCACTGCACAAAAATCGATGCGCGCAATTGGGAGAGGAAGATTAACGATTGCTTAACTCAGGAACGGCCATAGTTCGCCGTCGCCCGGCGGACAGGCGGCACGGCGTTTGCTCGGGGGTTCCTCATAGTTTGCGGAAGGCCGAGCGCCAATTGTGGCGGCGCTGTCGGCATCTTGAATGACGCTAGGGATTAGGCGAGGCTCGCGCGATGATCGAAATGTTGCGTAAGATTCTCTCGATCCTCCTCGTCGCGGGGCTCGTGCTGGCCCTTCCTGCCGACGCCGACGCCAAGGCCAAGCGCAAGCGGGCGGCGCCGCCCGTCAATAAATACGCCGCCTTCGTGGTGGAGGCCGATACCGGCGACGTGCTCTTCGCCCGCTACGCGGACGAGAAACGCCACCCCGCATCGCTGACCAAGATGATGACGCTTTATCTCCTTTTCGAGGAGATCGAGGCGGGAAGGCTGACGCTCGGCTCCGAATTGTCCGTGTCCGCCCAGGCCGCCGGCCAGCCGCCCTCCAAGCTCGGCCTTGTCGCGGGAACGACCATCTCCGCCGAGACGGCGATCAAGGCGCTGGTGGTGAAGTCCGCCAATGACGCCGCCGTCGTCGTCGCCGAAGCGGTCTCCGGTTCGGAGTGGAAATTCGCGCAGAAGATGACCGCCAAGGCCCATGCGCTCGGCATGAGCCGCACCACCTTCCGCAACGCCTCAGGCCTTCCCGATGTCCGCCAGATCACGACGGCGCGCGACCTCGCCACGCTCGGGCGCCGCCTCGCCCGAGATTTTCCGCAGTACTATCATTACTTCGACACCAGCTCCTTCGTCTGGAATGATCGCACCTATCGCTCCCACAACGCCGTGGCCGAGGATTATCCGGGTGCGGAAGGCCTCAAGACCGGCTATACGCGTATGTCGGGCTTCAATCTCGCCACGGCGGCGAAGCGCGACGGACATCGTCTGATCGGCGTCGTGCTCGGCGGCAAGTCCGTGCGCTCGCGCGACGCCCACATGCGCGAACTGCTCGACGGCGCCTACGCCGCGATCGCAGGCAATCCGTCGCTGATCGCGGCGATTCCGACCGGGCCGACGCCCCGCCTCAAGCCGACCCTCCTCGCGAAGCTCGAACAGGAACGGGCCGTCCCGACCGTCGCGGGGAACGACGCCATCCGTCAGACCCTGATCGCCGCCGCCGACCTGATGAGCGCGGACGAGCCTGTTGACGACAGCATCAGCACGCTTATCGCCTCGGCGGACGCCGCCGCAATTCCCGGCGACGTGGCCCGCCTCGCCAATGCCGCCCCGATGGAGGCCCTCTGGGGCGAGGGCGACGCCGACGCGCCCAACGCCGCCAGCTGGAGCGTCCAGATCGGCGCCTACTCGACCAAGAGCATGGCGGAAACCGAACTCGCCAAGGCTGCCGAAGCGGGCAAGCTCGCCGCCCGAGCCCGTCTGGTCGAACCTTTCCTGCTGTCGGACGGCTCCTCGCTCTATCGCGCCCGCTTCACGTCGCTGTCGGCGAGCGATGCGGCCGGCGTCTGCCAGACGCTGCGCGACAAGGCGATCAGCTGCTTCGTGGTTCAGGACGGACCGCCGCCGGCGGCCAGGGGCCTCCAGTAGGCGCTGGCGCGGTTGCGAGCGCATTCCGCTCTGCGCAATTGCGTTCTACGATGGTCTCCCGACAGCGGAGGCCCTGGATGACCGCGCCCCAAATCTTCAAAGTCGATCCGGCGCTCGCGCGCGACGCCGGCCTCAACGCCGCCAGGCTCGCCGACATGCGCCGGCGCGCGGCGGCCGATCCCGACGCCTTCTTCCGCGAGATCGGCGAAGGGCTCGACTGGGTTCGCCCTTTCACGAAGATCAGCGACGTTTCCTTCGACGCAAGCGATCTTCACATTCGCTGGTATGAGGACGGCGCACTCAACGCCTGCGTGAATTGCCTCGACCGCCATCTCCCGGCCAAGGCGAACGACGTCGCCGTCCTCTGGGAAGGCGATTTGCCGGGCGCGTCGCGGAAGATCACCTATGGCGAGGCGCTCGCCGAAACCTGCCGCATGGCGAATGTGCTCAAGGCCCGCGGCGTCAGGCGCGGCGACCGCGTTGTCATCTACATGCCGATGATCCCGGAAGCCGTCTTCGCCATGCTCGCCTGCGCGCGCATCGGGGCCGTGCATTCGGTCGTATTCGGCGGATTCTCGCCCGAGGCGCTCGCAAGCCGCATTGAGGATTGCGGCGCGGTTGCGGTCATTACCGCCGATGAGGGCCTGCGCGGCGGCAAGACCGTTCCGCTCAAATCGAATGTCGATGCGGCGCTCGCGAAAACCGGCGGCGTGCGCCTCGTCCTGGTCGTCGAGCGCACCGGCGCCAAGATCCCGATGATCGCCGGGCGCGATCTCTCGTGGCGGCGCGCGCGCGAGGAAGTGCCGCCTCATTGCCCGCCGGAGGTCATGGGCGCCGAGGACCCGCTCTTCATACTCTACACCTCGGGCTCGACAGGGAAACCCAAGGGCGTCCTGCACACGACCGGAGGCTATCTCGCCTGGGCCGCCTACACCTTCAGAACCGTTTTTGACTACCGTCCGGGAGAGATTCATTGGTGTACGGCCGATGTCGGCTGGGTCACCGGCCACACCTATATCGTCTATGGGCCTCTTGCGAACGGCGCGACGACGCTCGTCTTCGAAGGCATTCCGACCTGGCCTGACGCTTCGCGCTTCTGGCGTGTCGTGGAGGCACACAAGGTGGATATCTTCTACACGGCCCCGACCGCCATCCGAGCGCTGATGCGCGAGGGCGACGGACCCGTGAAAGCGGCGAGCCGCGCCTCGCTGCGCCTCCTCGGCACAGTCGGCGAACCCATAAACCCCGAAGCCTGGCTCTGGTATCACCGTGTCGTCGGCGAGGGGCGCTGCCCGATCGTCGACACCTGGTGGCAG
>CAYTVQ010000226.1:0-4452 GCA_964441615.1 uncultured Caulobacterales bacterium
TCTCATAAAAGTCCCTTCCCATGCCGGGCTTCTGCGCGCCCTGACCGGGAAACAGAAAGACGACTTCCGGCGAGGAGGCGGCGACTTTCGACGTCGTTCCCGGGGAGCGCAGGCGGGCGACGGCCCCGGCGCGATCCCTCGCCACGACAGCGCGGCGATGCTCGAACTCGCGCCGCCCCGTCTGGAGCGTGAAAGCGGCGTCGGCCAGATCGACGTCGCCGCTTTCGAGATGACTCGCGAGACGTTCACTCTGGGCGGCGAGCGCCGTTTCCGTTCGGGCCGAAAGCACGAGAAGCTGGCAGGCGCGCGCCGGCTGCGCTGCGGGGAGCGACGGCGCCTCTTCAACGACGACATGCGCGTTGGTGCCGCCGACTCCGAAGGACGAGACCGCGGCGCGGCGCGGCCAGGGACGTTGCAGCCAGGGGCGCAGCTCGGTGTTCACAAAGAAGGGCGACGCGGCGAAATCGATCTTCGGATTCGGTTTTGTGAAATTGATCTGCGGCGGCAGGATTTTTTCGTCGAGGGCGAGCGCCGTCTTGATGAGCCCGATGGCGCCCGAAGAGACATCGAGATGGCCGAGATTGGCCTTCACCGATCCGATCGCGCAATATTGCGTCGCGTCAGTGTCCTCCCGATAGGCGCGTGAAAGGCCGGCAATCTCGATCGGATCGCCAAGCGGCGTTGCGGTCCCATGCGCCTCGACATAGCCGATGGTCGCGGCGTCAATGCCGCCCATCCTGAGGGCGAGCGAGATGACCTCGGCCTGCCCCTCGACGCTCGGCGCCGTGTATGAGACCTTCTCGCCGCCGTCATTATTGGTCGCATAGCCCCGGATCACGGCGTAGATGCGGTCGCCCTCGGCGATGGCGTCTTCGAGGCGCTTGAGGACCACCACGGCGGCGCCATTGGAGAAGACGGTTCCGGCTGCGTCGGCGTCGAAGGTGCGGCAGGTCCCGTCGCGGGAGAGCATGCCGCCTTCCTTGTAGAAGTAGCCCTTCTTCTGCGGCAGGACGATGGTGACGCCGCCGGCAAGCGCCGCATCGCAGGCGTAGGATTCGAGCGACTGACAGGCGGTTGCGATCGCGACAAGCGAGGTCGAGCACGCCGTCTGCAGCGTCATCGCCGGACCCCTCAGACCCAGCTTGAAAGCGACGCGGGTCGCAAGATAGTCCTTGTCATTGCCGAGTTCGGTCTGCAGCGATCCGACCTGGATCGACTCGACAAGTCGCGCACGGAATGTTTCATCCGAGCACAGATTCCACAGGACGTAGGTGTCCATGTAGCAACCGCCCCAGACGCCGATGGCGCCCGGGTAGCGCGCCGCGTCGCAGCCGGCGTTCTCCAGCGCCTCCCAGCACAGTTCGAGGAACACGCGATGCTGCGGATCCATCACGTCGGCTTCGCGCGGCAGATAGCCGAAGAAGCGCGCATCGAAGAGGTCGATGTCGTCGAGGAGGCCCTTGGCGCATACATAGTCGGCGCCGTCGCCGAGCCCTTCGATCGGGATCTCGAGCTCCTCCTTCGGAAAACGCGTCACCGACTCCCTGCCGGCCTTGAGATTGGCCCAGAATCCCCCAACGTCGCGCGCCCCCGGAAAGCGCCCGGCCATGCCGACAATCGCGACGCCTCTCTGCGCCTCGCCGGTGCTCACGACATCCGTTCCTTCATCGCGCCGCGTGTTCGCGCAAAGCCCTCGCGCGCCGCGCGCATCTGCGCCGCGCGCGCCTCGGCCCTGCCGATGCGATCGGCCGGAATTTCGCTCAAATGTCTTGCCAAAAGCGAAACCGTCCCGAAACGGAACAGGTCGACGAGTTCGGTTTCGATGCCGAACTTTTCGGCGAGCCGCCCATGAATGCGCACGGCGTCAATCGAGCGTCCGCCAAGCTCCCTGAAAGGATCATGCGCGCCGACAGGCGCAAGGCCAAGCACCTCCTCCCAGACGGCGGCGACCTGCGCCTCGAGGCCCGGCGCCGGCGCGACGAAGCCGGCCGCGAGCTCCGGCCGCGGGCGCGTCGCGCCTCTGATCGCCGCCAGGAGAGCTGCGCCATTGCGCAGTCCCGCGATGCGTTCATAGCCTGCGCCCCTGTCCGTTTCAGTTTCGGTCGCCGCCGGCGCCGCAGGCGCGACCTCTTCGGCTTCCGGCGCCGCGACTGCTTCGGGATCGAACGAGAAGTCGCGCGCAATGGCCGCCGGAACGCTGGCGAGGCCGTCCCCGAACAGCTCAATGCGCGCAAGATCGCTGAGGAACCGGCGCGCCGGTCCGTTGCGCGGCCCTTCGACAAATTCGAAGGCTAGGCGCGCCAACCCCCTCGCCTCCGCGAGGCGCGCCAGCTCGCGGACCATGGCGTGCTCGACGCCGCGACCAAGAGCGCGGCAGCTCAGCATGAAGAGATCGACAATGAGCGCGTCAGCGCCCGGGGTCGCAGACATGCACCCGACAACGCCATAATCCCCGAAGCGGTCGCGAACCGACACGACATGCATCGCTTCGCCCAGCGGCCCGAGCCTCAGGCTCACATCGCGTTCATCGAGGCGCTTCAGCGTCGCGTTGAACTGGTTGGTGCGCTGGCTCATCTGCGCAATGCGCGCAACGTCGCCGACGCGCGCCGGCGCGATCTCGATATGAAGGTCGAGCGTCCTGAAAAACTCACGGAGCGAGGGCGCCTCCGCCTTCGCGCGCCTGCGGTCCTCCTCGGTGCGGTAGGAGTCGATGCGCTTCATGTCGGCGACGGTGAGTTCCGGCCGGTCGAGGAGCCAGAGGCGATCGAAGAAGGAGCCGTCGTCACTCTCCGGCGCGCGCACGGTGAATGCGCGGGGGATCCCAGCGCGCATGGCCGCACATTCGACCGGATTGTCGTCGATGAAGAGGATGCTCTCATGCCCGACGCCGAACTCCTCGGCGAGGTCGCGCAGATTCTGCGGCTTGGGCAGCCAGTTGACGCGGCGCGCGAGGACGTGATCGAGGCGCAGCGGAAAGTCAGTGCGCGCGCCGAAAAGGGAAACAATGTCCCGATCCTCGTTCTTGCTGAGGAGGGCGACGATCTGTCCGCCCTCGGCGGCGGCGACAAGCCGCTCCTGCAGGGCGCGGCGCGCCGGTCCAAGGCGCAGGTTGTGCGGACCGTCCTCGCCAAGAATCCCGTCCCAGAGCGTCATGTCGCCATCGACAGCGATGAGCTTGATGGGCGCGCGCCGCTTCAGGGAGAGCCAGCGCACAATTCCGGCCGCCAAGGCCGCAAAAGCTTCCTCTGTATAGGGAATATGTGCGGAGGCCTCGGCCCTGGCGTCGAACGCATTGGCGACGCCGTTTTGCGCGAAGAGGCGCCGCGCGTCCGCAACCGTGACGGAGGAATGGCCTGTAAAGGCTCTCGCCAGCGCTTCGACCGGCGCCGCGTCGGCGCCGTCCGCCTGCGGACAGAGCAGAAGAAGGGTCGCCGCCCCGTCATCCGCCGCGTGCAGGGCGCGCGCGAGATCTGCTGCGCCCTCAGCCGCCGGGCGCAAGGGCCCGGCGATATCCTTCAGGCGCACGGCCACGACGCGGGCGCGGCTCTTGCGCAGTTCGCTCGACGGCGCGAGCAGCTGCGGAAGGGTCTGCGCGAAAGGCGCAAGACCGAGCTCGAGGGGCAGTCCGACCAGGCGCGCCAGCTGCGAAATCGCCTCAAGCGCGGGATCGAACGCAAAGCTCGCCGAAATGACGAGCGGCGACGGGCTTTCTTCCTTCATCTTCCCCCAGGGACACGACAGAACTGAATGACCAGAAGATGCGCGCAGCCTCCTCAGGATTCATTAAAAGTAATGTCTCAGGGCGAATTATCGCACAATGGCCTTGATGGTCCCGATCGGGCGGTCGAGAGCAACGGCGCCGAGGATGCCGGGCGCGGCCTCGAAGGCCGCGAGTCGCCAGACTTCGGGCTCATAGGGCGCGGGTCCCGCGAGCAATTGCGCGGCGCTGTTGGGCTCGAGATCAATGGTGATCTGCGGAAGAAGGCTGGTGAGGCCCTCGCCCGTCGCCTTGACCAGCGCTTCCTTGGCGGTCCAGCCGCGATAGAACGCCTCGAGCCTGCGATCCGACGGCAGCGCGCCTATCTGTCGCCTCTCGTCCGGCGAATACTGGTCTTCGACGATCAGGGACAGGTCGGGCTTTTCCGCCACCTCCTCGATATCGACGCCGAGGCGGCCCCCCCACGAAACAGCAAGGACGGCAAGCGTGCTGGTCTTCGAATAGCTGAAGACCAGACCGCCGCCATCGACGAGGATGGGCCGGCCCGACGGTTCGACCTCGATGCGCAGGCCGGCGGCGTCGCCGCCGCCATAACCGGCTACAATCTCGCGCAGAGACGCGCGTCCCAGGATGAACCGGGCGCGATGGCGATCGTAGCGGTAGCGCTCGGCCCGTTCCGTCTCGTCGCGTGAGAGGAGTTTGGCCGCGCGCGCGATCTCCGCGTCAGGCCGGAC
>CAYTVQ010000227.1:0-4439 GCA_964441615.1 uncultured Caulobacterales bacterium
TCGCCGCAGCCGGAGTCGAGACAGACGACCAGCGCCACATCGCCGAGTTTGCCGGCGAGCCTTTCCATATAGGCCGGCAGATCGGGCGAGCCCGATTCCTCCGACGCCTCGATGACGATGACGGCGCGGGCGTGTTCGATCCCCTGCGCCTTGAGGGCGAGGAGCGCCGTTAAGGCGCCGAAGATCGCATAGCCGTCATCTGCGCCGCCGCGGCCATAGAGCCTGTCGCCCTCGATCACCGGAATCCACGGCCCCTTGCCGGCGGCCCAGCCGGTCATTTCCGGCTGCTTGTCGAGATGGCCGTAGAGGAGCACGGTCTCGGCGCCGGTTCCCGGAACGTCGATGACGATCAGGGGCGTGCGCCCCTCGATCCTGAGGACGTCGAGCGTCGCGCCTGGAAGCGCCGAGAGCTTGCCGCGCGCCCATTTCGTGAGCTGCTCGACCGCCTTCTCCATATGGCCGTGCTTCGCCCAGTCGGGATCAAATGAGGGCGACTTGTTGGGGATGCGGATATAATCGACGAGAGAAGGAACAACCTCCTCGCGCCAGACGCGATCGACAAATTCTTTCAGGCGCGGTTGGGACAGCAGCACATGAATCCTCAGGCGGCGGCCGTTTGAACTTAGAGGCGATCCCCGTGCGCGCCAAGTCCGCATAGCTGCGACGGACGCTTGCACTCATTGCGCGCCGCAGCGCTAACATGCCGGGAAGCACGGGAGGCTCCAAATGCATCTGCGACTTTCAACCGCTCTGATGGTTTTGGTCCTTGCACAAGGCGCGGCCTTCGCTGCGCCGCCGGCCTCCGAGGCGACCAAGGCCGCCAACGCCGCAGTCGCCGCGGCGCTGCCTGACGATCGCGAGGACGAGGACTTTGCGACGCGCGGCTTCGTTGCGTCCTGGCCGGAACCGGTCATCCGGAACGCCGCGGGCGACGCGGTCTGGAGCTTTGCCGCCTATGACTTCGTGCAGGGCGAGGCGCCGGCGAGCGTCAATCCGAGCCTGTGGCGCCATGCGGGGCTTCTCGCCAGGCACGGCCTCTTCAAGGTTCATGAGCGCATCTATCAGGTGCGCGGATTCGATGTCGCCAACATGTCGATCGTCCTTGGGCGGAAGGGTTTCATCCTTGTCGATCCGCTGACCAGCGTCGAGACGGCGGCGGCCGCGCTGGCCCTGGCGCGCAAACATCTCGGCGACAAGCCGGTGACGGCCATCATCTATACGCACAGTCACGTCGATCATTTTGCGGGCGCAAAGGGCGTCATCGACCAGAAGGACGTCGCCGCAGGCCGGGTGCGCGTCATCGCGCCGGAGCATTTTCTGAAAGAAGCGGTTTCGGAAAACGTGATCGCCGGCAATGCGATGACCCGGCGCGCCGCCTATCAGTTCGGCACGGCCCTCGCGCCTGGCTTGCAAGGACAGATGACATCGGGCATCGGGCGCGGCGTCGCGGGCGGCCGGCGCTCGCTCATCCCGCCTACGGAGAGCATCACAAGAACCGGCCAGACGCTTGTCATCGACGGCGTCGCCTTCGTCTTCCAGCTGACGCCAAATACCGAAGCGCCCGCCGAGATGAACTTCTTCCTGCCGGAACTGGGCGCGCTCTGCCTCGCGGAGAACGCCAACGTCTCCATGCATAACGTGCTGACGCCGCGCGGCGCCCTGGTGCGCGACGCCAGGCTCTGGGCCGACGGCCTCACCGAGGCGGACAATCTCTTCGGCGCGCGCTCGGAAGTCATGTTCGCGAGCCATGGCTGGCCGCGTTTTGGGAATGCGCGCGTGCGCGACTACATCGGGAGCCATCGCGACGCCTACAAATATCTGCACGACCAGACCGTCCGCATGATGAATATGGGGCTTACCGGCGAAGAGGCCGCCGAACAAATCCGCTTGCCCAAAGCGCTGTCGGATCGCTGGTTCAACCGCGGCTATTACGGCACGATGAAGCACAACGCGCGCGCGGTCTACCAGCGCTATCTCGGCTGGTATGACGGCAATCCAGCGCGCTTCGACCCGCTGCCGCGCGAGGATTCAGCCGCGCTTTATGTCGAGGCGATGGGCGGCGCGAAGAAACTGATGAAACGGGCGCATAAGGCCATTGAGCGCGGCGATTATCGCTGGGCGGCTGAGCTTCTCGACCGTCTCGTCTTCGCCGAGCCGGATGACAAGGCGGCGCGCAGGCTGCTGGCTGACGCGCATGCCCAGATGGCTTATCAGGCTGAGAGCGCGATCTGGCGCAACATGTTCCTGACGGCGTCGCGGGAGCTGACAGAGGGTGTTGCGCCGAGCGCGGGCGAAGTCGCGAATCTTGACTTCATCGCCGCGACGCCCAGCGCTTCGCTGTTCGACCTTCTGGCGGTCCGTCTCGATCCCGGGCGCGCGCTTGCCGCCGAGCCTGGACGCCCCCTGATGCTGAATATCGAATTCCCCGAGCGCGCCGAAAAATTCGCCGTCACCATCCGCAATGGCGTTCTTGTTCACTGGGCGGGCGCTCATGAGAAGCCGGCCGCATCGGTGAAGCTCGCCCGCCCGCAGTTCCTCTTCGCGACCCTGGCGCCAAAACCGGCCGCCGCGCCAGCCTCGACCAACGCCGCGCCGCAGATCGAATTCGCGCCGCCAGCGGTCTCGGGCGACGCCTCGGCCTGGAAAACCTTCCTTGGGCTGTTCGATGCGCCCGATCCGAATTTCGCGATCGTGACGCCCTGAATCGGAACGCCCCGACCTTTCGGTCGGGGCGCCTCAGTCACTCTTTTGACTCAGTAACGCCGTCAGTCGAACAGACGCACCTGCGCCCGCAGGCTGATGCGCATGTCGGGAGCCTCGTCGGTCGCGCCGAACGAGGTGTTGAGATTGAGGCGGATGCGGTCGTTCAGCGTATAGGAGCCGCCGAACAGGAACGAGCCCACCATCGACGGCTGCTGGCGCGTCTCGACGAAGGTTCCTGGCGTCGCGATGGATTCCAGAACCGTCCGGGTCGAGAAGAAGGCGCTCTGATCGTAGCCCAGGCTGAATGAGAAGCGGTCGTTCACAGCAAGACCGATGCCGACGCTGGCGCGAATTGCGTCCCCAGGGCTGACTTCGCGGATATAGAACTCGCCGAAGGTGGAATCCGGCCGTGTCGTCATATTCATCTGGTAGCCGATATTGGCGAAAACGACGGCCGGGTCGGAAGGAAGAATGAAGGTCGCGCTCGGCTCGATGGTCCAGAAGCCCGAGCCCGACGGCAGTTCGCGTTCGATGCCGCGCCGGTCGCGCTCGACGTCGAACGGGCCGACGCCGGTTGGCGCCTTGGCCCGCAGATTGAGCACGGTGAAGGGGAAGTTGCGCCCGCCGGTCAGCTGGTAGTGGATGCCGAGTTCGGCGTCGCCGAGGCCGCTGCCATTGACTTCGCGGAACAGCGTCGAGCGGTCGTCGATGGCGACGCCCGAGATGCGGTCGTTGCGGTTGACCCAGCTGATGCGCCCGTCGACCTCGAGGCGGTCGGTGACGCCGTAGCGCAGGCCAAGCCCTTCTGTCCGCGCGCGACGGTTGGAATCGGTCGCCTCGATCGCGCCAATGAGGATGGCGTCGACAATTTCGATGCCCTGGAAGAAGAAGCGGTTGTCGGATGTGACGGTGTAGTCGAAGGACGGCTCCGCGAACAGCGTTCCCTTCGGAGTCAGAATTCCGCCGACGTCGTTCAGAACGGCGACCTCGGGTCGGTCGTTCTCGTCGGCGGGACGCACGCCGACTTCCTGGGGCTGGCCGGCCGTCTCGACCTTGGTCGCCCGCTCCTGCTTGACGGCGCGGTCGGTAACGTCGGGACGCGATTCGGGCGAGGGTCCGGGCGGCGTCGCGGCCGCGACCTTGACCGGCGTCTCCTTCTCGGAGGCCTTGTTCTGGGCCATGGCGGCGGGCGCAGGAGCAGCGCCCGGCACCGCCAGGCGCTGGCCGACGCGCAGCGCATAAGGGGCGCGCAGATTGTTGGCGGCGGCAAGTTCCGAGAGCGGAACATTGAAGCGGCTCGCCAGAGCGCCGAGCGTGTCGCCGCCCCTCACCGTGTATCCGCCCGACATGTCGGATGCGGCGAGCGCCGGGCCGCGCGAGTCGATGGAGGCCATAGCGCCCTTGAGCGCGCCTTCAAGGACGGCGATCTTCTTCTGCTGGTCCTCGAGCATCTTGGTCTGGCGGGCGAGCGCCTGCTCGGCCTCGTCGAGACGCAAGGTCTGCAGCGCGATGATGTCGCGCAGATAGACGAGTTCTTCCTGAATGGATGGCTTTTGCGGCGCCTCGGCCCCTGCGGGCGTCGCCGTCGCCTGATCCGCGCCCAATGCCGCCATCGGCGCCGCAGCCACGGCCGCGAGCGCCGTCATACCCAGCAATTTAGATTTCATGGCTCCCCTAATCCTCAATCCTCGATCATAGAACGCAATTCGCCCCGCAGCCGCTCATATTCCGCAGCG
>CAYTVQ010000228.1:0-4395 GCA_964441615.1 uncultured Caulobacterales bacterium
GCGCCTGGGACAAGCTGCGGACCGACCCTGTCATCCGCATGATGGTGATCTCGGTCGCCTTCTACGGCATGTCGACATTCGAGGGGCCGCTCATGTCGATCCGCGCCGTCAACTCGCTCTCGCACTACACCGACTGGACGATCGGGCACGTGCATTCGGGCGCGCTCGGCTGGGTCGGCTATGTCTCCTTCGGCGCGCTCTACTGCCTCGTTCCCTGGCTGTGGAAGCGCAAGTCGCTCTATTCCAACGCGCTGGTCGAGTGGCATTTCTGGATCTCGACCATCGGCATCCTGCTCTACATCGCCGCCATGTGGGTTTCCGGGATCATGCAGGGACTCATGTGGCGCGCCTATAACGATTTCGGCTTCCTCGAACACTCCTTCGTCGAAACGGTCGCGGCCATGCATCCCTATTATGTCATCCGGCTGCTGGGCGGCCTGCTCTTCCTGACCGGCGCGCTGATCATGGCCTACAATCTGTGGCGCACGGCGCGCGGCGACGTGCGCGAACGCGAGTTCGGGCCGGCCGGCGCGCCCGCCCTTGCGGCTGCGGAGTAGCGCCCATGCTCAATCGCCATGAGTTTCTCGAAAAGCGCGGCCTCGTTCTCACTGTCGCCATTCTCATCGTCGTCGCCATTGGCGGCGCCGTTGAAATTGCCCCGCTGTTCTGGCTCGAATCCACCATCGAAAGGGTGCAGGGCGTGCGTCCCTACACGCCGCTCGAACTGGCGGGCCGCAACGTCTACATCCGCGAAGGCTGCTATGTCTGCCACAGCCAGATGGTCCGCCCCCTGAAAGACGAGGTCGAACGCTACGGACACTACTCGCTCGCCGCCGAGAGCATGTATGATCATCCCTTTCAGTGGGGCTCGAAGCGCTCCGGCCCGGACCTCGCCCGTGTCGGCGGCAAGTATTCCGACGCCTGGCACGTCCAGCACATGAAAGACCCGCGCAGCCTCGTCCCCGAATCGGTGATGCCGCCCTATGCGAAGCTTGACCGAAACCGGCTCAATCCCGATCTGGTCGTCAAGGCCGTGGCGGCGAACCGGACGGCGGGCGTTCCCTATACGGATGACATGGTCGCTGCCGCGGCAAGAGACCTCGCCGCCCAGGTCGATCCGCTTTCAGCCGATTACGACGCCTTTGTCGCCCGCTATCCCGGCGCCGAGGTGCGCGACTTCGACGGCAATCCGCGCGCGCTGACCGAGATGGACGCGCTTGTCGCCTATCTCCAGGTGCTTGGAACCATGGTCGATTTCAGAACCTACGAGCCCGAAGAAAATTACCGCTGACCATCGCCGAGGAACGAGACATGTACGAAAAGCTCGCGAGTTTCGCCCAGACCGGGGGGCTAGTCCTCTTCGTCGTCGGCTTCCTGCTCGTGCTCGCTTATGCGCTCGCGCCAGGCAACAGGAAGAAATTCGAAAAGGCCGGGCGGCTTCCGCTCGACGAGGAGCCGAATTGATGTCCGACAAAGAGATAGATGCGCCGACCGGCGTCCAAACGACCGGCCATTCCTGGGACGGCATCAAGGAGCTGAACACGCCGCTGCCGCGCTGGTGGGTCATCGTCTTCTGGGCGACGGTTCTCTGGGCGATCGCCTACTGGGTTTTCATGCCCGCCTGGCCGGGTCTGACCGGGCATACAAAGGGCCTGCGCAACCACTCGGAGCGCGAGAACGTCGATAAGGCGCTGGCAGCCCTCAACGCCGAGCGGGGCGCGCTCATGCAAAGCCTGCTCGCCGTCAGGGATATCGCCGACATCGAACGCGATCCGGACCTCCTGCAATTCGCCATGAATGTCGGCCAGTCGGTCTTCGGCGACAATTGCGCGACCTGCCACGGCTCGGGCGGCATGGGCGCCGTCGGCTATCCGGCGCTCGTCGATGATGATTGGCTGTGGGGCGGCAAGCTGTCCGATATTCAGGCGACGCTCCATTACGGCATCCGCTCCGCGCATGCGAAAACACGGCAGGGAGCGATGCTGGCCTTCGGGCGCGATGGAATCCTGACGTCCGCGCAGGTATCCGACATGACCGACCACGTGCTGTCGATCTCGGGCCAGCCGCATGACGCCGCCGCGGCGGCCCGGGCCGCGCCGTTGTTCGCGCAGCACTGCGCATCGTGCCACGGCGCCGAGGGCCGCGGCGATCACGCCCTCGGCGCGCCGAATCTAACGGACGCGATCTGGCTCTATGGCGGCGATCGCGCCCGGATTCATGCAACCATTCATGGCGGCCGCGCCGGCGTCATGCCGGCCTGGCAAGGGCGTCTCTCCGAAGCGCAGATTACGGCTCTCGCGGTCTATGTGCATGCGCTTGGCGGCGGAGAGTAGTCGTGTTGAACAGAACCCAGCCGGCGGCGTCGGGCGGCGGCGATGTCGAGCGCCTTGACGTCGAGGCCGTCAACCGTGCGGCGACGCGAAGTCTCTACAAGGCGCGCGAGCCCATCTTCCCAAAACTTGTCTATGGGAGATTCCGGGCCATCAAATGGATCGCGCTCGTCTCGACGCTCGGCGTCTATTATCTCCTTCCATGGGTCCGCTGGCCGCGCGGCGCGGGCGAGCCGTCCCAGGCCGTGCTCGTCGATTTTCCGAACCAGCGTTTCTACTTCTTCTTCATCAAGCTCTGGCCTGACGATCTCTACTTTCTGACAGGCCTTCTCGTTCTTGCGGCCCTCTCGCTGTTTCTCGCGACGGCCCTGTTTGGCCGCATCTGGTGCGGTTACGCCTGCCCGCAAACGGTGTGGACGGACCTGTACATCGCCGTCGAGCGCCTGATTGAAGGCGACCGCAACAAGCGCATCAGGCTTGCGAAGTCGCCCTGGACCTTCGAGAAAATCCTCAAGAAGGCCGCCAAGCATGCGCTGTGGATTCTGATCGGCGCCGCGACGGGCGGCGCCTGGATCTTCTATTTCCACGATGCGCCGACGACGCTGCCGAAGATTTTCACAGGCGAGGCGCCGGCGACGGCCTATATCTTCCTCGGCCTCCTGACCTTCACGACCTACATGTTCGCCGGCTCCATGCGCGAACAGGTGTGCACCTATATGTGCCCATGGCCGCGCATTCAGGCGGCAATGACCGACCAGCATGCTCTGAGCGTCACCTATCGCGCCGACGGCGGCGAGCCGCGCGGACCCCATAAGAAAAACGAAAGCTGGGAAGGTCGCGGCGATTGTATCGATTGCCGCCAGTGCGTGGCGGTGTGTCCCCAAGGCATCGATATCCGCGACGGCGATCAGCTCGAATGCATCAATTGCGCACTCTGCATCGACGCTTGCGACGAGATCATGGAGAAGGTGGGCCGGCCAAAAGGGCTCATCGCCTACGACACCCACGTCAATGTCGAGAAACGGCAACGCGGCGAGGCCGCTGGCATTCGGCTCATTCGCCCGCGCACGATGCTTTACGCCGTACTGATGCTGGGCGTTGGCGTAATCATGCTTTACGCGCTGCTCACGCGCTCGACGCTCGATCTCAACGTTATCCGCGACCGCAGTCCGCCCTTCGTGCGTCTCGCCGATGGCGGCGTACGCAATGATTATGCGCTGAAGCTCATCAACATGGCGCCGCGCGCGCGCCGCGTTCGCATCGAGGTGAGCGGGCTTGAAGGGGCGCATTTCATCACTAACGGACACCAGGTCGATCCGAGCGGCGCGATCGAAGTGGACGCGCCCGCCGACGCTGTCGCCAACGTGCGCGTCCATGTCGCCGCCGCGGCGGGCGCAGTGCGCGGTTCACATCCGCTTCATTTTACAATCACCGACGCGGCCACGGGCGAGCGCGCAGACAGCGCCTCAGCCTTCTATGCAGGAGCGGGCCCATGAACTCGTCGCGGTCTTTCACGCTGCGCGGCGGCCATGTTTTGGCGGGACTGCTGTTCTTCTTCGCGGCGATTATCGCCATCAACATAGCTTTCGCTGTGGCGGCGGTGAGGACTTTTCCGGGTGAGGACGAGGAGCGGTCCTACACTCAGGGCCTCCACTACAACGACGTCCTCGCTGCGCGGCGTGCTCACGCGGAGATCGGCTGGCGGGCACGCTCTGAACTGTTGCGCGACGACAGCGGGGCGCGGCTGGTGGTTCACCTGAGCGATCACGCCGGCGCCCCCATCGATGTGGCAGTGCTCAGCGGAGTTCTGCGCTGGCCGCCAAGTGAATCTGGCGACCGTCAGCTGACATTCCGCGCCGAAGGCGGCGGCGTTTACGTCGCCGATCTCGGGCCGCTGGCGCCCGGACGTTGGGACCTCCGCGCTCGAGCGGCTGGCAATGGCGGAGACGCGCGCGATTTCGAAGCGGAGCTGACATGGCGCTAGATGCTCTGGAAGGTGGCTGTCCGTCCGGACTCTCGCCGCCGCCCGCTCACGATCCGGCCGCCGCCAATCTCGCGACATTCG
>CAYTVQ010000229.1:0-4330 GCA_964441615.1 uncultured Caulobacterales bacterium
CAAGGTGCTGCAGACGCGCTCGGTCGAACTCGCCATGGCGCACAAGGTCCGCCTTCGCGTGCTCTCAAGCTTCGATCCCCCGGACGAGCCGGGCCCAGGCACGCTGATTTGCGATGAGGATGAAATCGTGGAAAAGAAAATCGTGAGCGGAATCACGCTGCAGCGCGACGAAGCCAATGTGAACGTCCTCTCGGTGCCCGACGAACCCGGGAAGGCTGCAGCCATCTTCACTCTGCTCGGCGCCGCCAACATCAATGTCGACATGATCGTGCAGTCGCCGTCCCGGAATGCGGGATCCGCCAATCTCTCGTTCACCGTGCCGGAGCTGGAACTAGACCGCGCCGTCGCGCTCCTCACCTCCGCCCAGAAGGAGATCGGGTTTTCGGCGATGCAAAGCGACAAGAACATCGTGAAGATTTCAGTGATCGGCGTCGGCATGAAATCGCATGCCGGCGTGGCTGCGACGATGTTCAAGACGCTCGGCGACAAGGGGATCAACATCCGCAATATCTCGACTTCCGAGATCAAGATTTCCGTTCTGATCGAAGCCGAATACGCCGAACTGGCGGTTCGCGCCCTGCACCAGGCCTACGGACTCGACAGACCCCCAGCTGGCGCGCCATAGCGCGTTGGGAGAAAGATGAGCGCAAAAGAGCAAACTGGGCCGCCTGTGGCGCCCCAGAACGAGCGCAGCGTCAATGCGCTGTTCCGGGCAATGCACACCGCGACGGCCTCCGAGTCGAACGCGCAGGCGCGTCTCGACACCTTAACGCGTGTCATCGCTGCTCATATCGTGGCCGACGTCTGCTCAATCTATATCCGGCGGCCTGGCGACTATTTCGAGCTTTATGCGTCGGAGGGGCTGAAACCGGAAGCCGTGCACGTCACGCGCCTGCACATGAGCGAGGGTCTTGTGGGTCATGTCGCGCGCCGGCAGGAGCCGCTGGTCACCGCCGAAGCTCCCCTCCATCCCGATTTCGCCTACAGGCCTGAAACCGGCGAAGAAAAGCTGCATGCGTTCCTGGGAGTGCCGCTCATTCGGTCAGCGAGGGTCCTCGGGGTCCTCGTCCTCCAGAACAAGGTTCCGAGGATTTATACGGACGAGGAGATCGGCGCCGCGCTCGCCGTGGCGGGGCTCCTCGCCGAGATTGCGGCTTCGGGCGAACTCCTCGGGAAGGAGGAGACCGCGACGGTCAGCGAGGTGTTGCGTCTCCCTGATCGGCTTTCGGGAACGCCAGTGGTCTCCGGCGTGGCCTATGGCCGCGCCGCGCTCCACGACGCCCCTCTCGCTCACCACAAGAGTTTCGCCACGGACAAGGCCGCTGAACTCGAGCGGCTGGAGGATGGCCTCCAAAGCGTCAGAAAGTCAGTTGACGACTTGTTGGCTGACGAGCGCCTCTCCGGGGTTTCCCGGGAAGTGCTCGAAGCCTACCGCCTCTTCGCCTACGATCGCGGCTGGAAGGAGCGGCTGCGCACCCACGTATTCGCGGGCCTCACAGCCGAGGCTGCGGTCGAGCGGGTGAAAGCGGAGAACAGGGCCCGCCTTTCGCAGGCTCGTGATCCCTATCTGCGCGAGCGCCTGCATGATCTTGACGACCTCTCCCACCGGCTTCTGCGCCACCTCAGCGGCGAGGCTGAGACGCGGCCGCGGGCCCTCGCCGAACCCTCCATCATCGTCGCCCATTCGATGGGTCCCGCCGACCTCCTCGAATACGACCGCAGCTTCGTGAAAGGCCTGGTGCTCGTCGAGGCCTCGGAGGTTTCGCACGCAGCGATCGTCGCCCGCGCCCTCGAGATCCCTATGGTGAGCGGCGCGGACGGGGCGCTGGACCGAATTTTCGATGGCGACCAGGTCGTTGTGGATGGCGACGCTGGCGAAGTCCATATTCGGCCGACGGATGAGGTCTTGGAGGCCTACCGCGTCAAGCGCGAACTCCTCTCAAACCGGCAGGCGCAGTTCGCAGCCGAAAAGAGACTGCCCTCCGTGACGCGCGAGGGGATCGAAATCGAACTCTTCATGAATGCCGGTCTCGCGCTCGATATGCCTCATCTGGAGACAACCGGCGCCAAAGGGGTCGGCCTTTTTCGAACTGAACTGCAATTCCTCATCGGCGCCCAGCTGCCCCGGTACGGCGCGCAGGCGCAGCTCTACGCGAATATCCTCAAGGACGCAGGGGACCGCCCGGTCGTCTTCAGGACAGCCGACCTCGGCGGCGACAAGGCGGCGGCCTATATGCGCGGCGCCGCCGAGGGCAATCCGGCGATGGGCTGGCGCGGCCTGCGTCTGGCGGTCGATCGCCCGGGCATCCTGCGGCCGCAGCTCCGGGCTCTTCTGACCGCGGCGGCGGGACGCCAATTGAACCTCATGTTCCCGATGGTGACCCTCGTCTCGGAGATCGAGGCGGCGCGTGCGCTGCTCGAGAGGGAAATTGCGCTGCTGGAGCGGCGGGGCAAGCCGCTGCCCGCCTCCATCAGGGTCGGCGCCATGGTGGAGACGCCGGCCGCGGCCTGGCGCGTCCAGGAAATCGCCAGCAGGGTCGATTTCATTTCGGTCGGCGGCAATGATCTTGCCCAGTTCTACTTTGCGGCCGATCGGGAATCCCCCGCCATGCAGCGCCGCTACGATACGATCGATGCAGGCTTCCTCTCTTTCCTTGAGACGGTCGTCCGGAGCGTGGCCCGGGCGGCGAAGCCGCTCACCTATTGCGGCGAGCAGGCCGCCGATCCGCTCATGGCGGCCGCGCTGATCGGCATTGGCGTGCGACGCTTCTCCCTGCCCGCGACGTCTATCGGGTGGTTTCGCCGTCTCGTTCGCGGTCTTGACGCCGGCGAGTTTTCTGCATGGCTTCTGGCCGAGATCGCCGCAGGCCGCCGCGATCTGCGCGCGGCCGTCCGTGTTCGTCTGGAACAATTGGGCGCACCCTTGCCCGAGAGCCGCTAAACCCTTTCTGGCAAGCAACGTGCTAGGCTCTTCGCAGCGGCGCGATAGCCGGCGGACATGATCCTGCTTGTGTCCCGTCATTGCGTTCTGCATTAATGGAATCGGCGTATCTTCGGTTTGCGTAAGGTTGGGGACAGTGGCCAAGGTTAACGGCTCCGCGGAAATTCTCGATATGGGCCAGGCCCGCGCGCGCCTGCGCCCGGCCGACCTGAAGGCGAGCGAGTACCCGAATGTCGGCGTCTATTTCAGCGCCGTGCGGGAGTCGGCCGGTTACTCGATTGAGGACATCGCGGCCCGCACGCACATCAAGGCCGCCTACCTGAACGCCATCGAGCTGATGCGCCTCGACGATCTGCCGTCGCGGCCATTCGCGCTCGGCTTCGTCAAGACTTACGCTGAAGCCCTCGGCGTCGATGCATCGGCCGCCGTCGCAAAGTTCAAGGAGACGACCGGAGTCTCCATCGCCGAGGCGCGGATCGATCATCAGCCTGCAGAGCCTCAGCTCGCCGCTGTTGAAGAGCGCGAGCGCCCGTTATTGACGCTCATCGGTTTCATAGCCGTGCTCGGCTTCATCCTGTTTTGCGCGATCATGATCGCGATTCCAAAGCAGACGTCGGAGCCATACCGGCTCAATCAGACGGCGATCCCCGGCGCCCTTCCCGCTCAAGGTGCGGACGTCGCGTCGCCGGCCGCGGAAACGCCGGCCGCGGGAGCGCCGGCATCTACGCCGCCCCTGATCCTCGAGGCGAGGCTGATTGAAGGCGTGGATCCTGTTTATCCTCGTCGCTGCGAAGCCGGCGCCGCCGAACTTGAGCGCGTTGAGATCGCCTTCAACGTGTCGGCCGCCGGAACCGTGGTTGGCGAACGCATCGCCTCCTCGACCAATTCCTGCCTGAACGACGCCGCCCTTAACGCCGCGCGTCTGTGGCGCTATGCGCCCCGCACGGTCGATGGCGCGCCGCAAATGGCCTATGACTTAAGGCGCGTCTTCGAGTTCCGGCGGCCCTAGAAGGGCTATTGGCGGGCGCCGGCGGGCCGACCCTTCAAAAAAGTCGAGCTTCCGGGCCGCGATTTGACTTGTTCCGTGCCCGGGTCTTTGCTTATCGGTCGTCGGCGTGCTCATGCCGTAAAGGTGTCTTATGTCTTCCGTTCGCCCCTGGCGCGACATTGCGCGCCGCAAATCGCGCCAGATCATGGTGGGCAAGGTCCCCGTCGGCGGCGACGCGCCGATCGCGGTGCAGTCGATGACCAACACGCTGACCTCCGACGCGCAGGCGACCATCCGTCAGGTGAACGCCATCGCGGAGGCCGGCGCCGATATCGTGCGTGTGTCCTGCCCCGACGTTGAGTCGACGGCGGCGCTGAAGACGATCGTCAAGAACGTCAGCG
>CAYTVQ010000230.1:0-4317 GCA_964441615.1 uncultured Caulobacterales bacterium
CGCGCCCCAGCGCCGCCGCTGTCGGAAAGACCGGGACGGCGCCGTCGATGACGGCGCCGACGCCGCCAGCACGGCAGATTTCGCCGAGATGACCCAGCAATCCAAACCCGGTCACATCGGTAACGGCGTTGACGCCGGCGACGCCTGAAAGCTCCGCCCCCGGTGTATTGAGGCGCGTCGTGGAGGCGATCATCACGCCATAGCTCTCTGCATCGAGAAGCCCGCGCTTCAGCGCCGCGCTGAAGATGCCGATGCCGAGCGGTTTTCCGAGGATGAGCGCATCGCCCGGCCGCGCGCCCTTGTTGCGCAGAATCCTGTTGGGATGGACGAGTCCGAGCGCGACGAGGCCATAGATCGGCTCAGCCGAGTCGATCGAATGGCCGCCGGCGACCGGCGCGCCCGCGGCCTCGGCGACCTGCCGACCGCCTTCGAGAATCTTCTGGATCGTCGCGACGGAGAGCTTGCCGATGGGCATGCCGACCAGCGCCAGCGAAAAGATCGGACGTCCGCCCATGGCGTAGACGTCGGAGAGCGCATTCGTCGCCGCAATGCGTCCGAACTCGAACGGATCATCGACAATGGGCATGAAGAAATCAGTGGTGGCGACGATCGCCGCGTCGTCGCTCACGCGCCAGACGGCGGCGTCGTCGCTGGTTGCGGCATCGACGAGCAGTTCGGGCCGCGCTACCGCCAACGGCGTCTTCGCCAGGATCTCGGCAAGCACATTGGGGGCGAGCTTGCAGCCGCAACCGCCGCCATGCGCGAGAGAGGTGAGGGGAGGGTCCTGGTCGCGTTCATTCATGGGGCTCTGGCTCTTCGAGACGGTGATAAAACCATTGGTCGTCGAGCGACCAAACCGGCTACTTAGCATTGCCCGTCGCCCATTGCCCATTGCCCATTGCCGGATCGCGCATGATCGAGCCCGTCGCCTCTGTCGAGCCTGATATCCTCGATCTTTATGACGACATCATCGACGTGCGCTCGCCGGCCGAGTTCGCGGCGGATCATGTGCCGCGCGCCGTCAACCTGCCTGTCCTCACAAACGAAGAGCGGGCAGAGGTCGGGACCATCTATGTCCAGGAATCGCGATTTCTCGCGCGCCGAGTCGGCGCAGCGCTCATCGCCCGCAATGTCGCGCGCCATCTCGAGACGGCGCTCGCGGGCAAGCCGGCCAAATGGCGCCCGCTCCTCTATTGCTGGCGCGGCGGGCAGCGCTCGCACGCCATGGCGACCATTCTCTCACAGATCGGCTGGCGGGTCGGCCTTCTTCAGGGCGGCTACAAGACCTGGCGGCGCAAAGTCGTCGCCGAACTCCATGACGGCGAGCCGGTATTCGACCTGCTGCTGGTGGATGGCGCCACCGGCTCGGGAAAATCGGCCATTATCCGGAGGCTGATCGAGCGCGGCGCCCGGGCGATCGATCTCGAAGCGCTCGCGGCGCATCGCGGCTCCGTCTTCGGGGCCGGGGAGACGCCGCAGCCCCCGCAACGGCTCTTTGAATCCTCGATCTGGGAGCGGCTCGGACGGTTCGAGCGCACAAGGACGATCATCGTCGAAGCGGAATCGGCGCAGATCGGCCGTCTCGTCCTGCCGCGACGCCTCTGGCGCTCCATGCGCGCGGCCCGCCATGTGACCGTGAAGGCCGGCATCGAGGCGCGCGCCGAACACATTCTCGACGCTTATGACGATATGATTGCCAACGAGGGGCGGATCATCGCCGCGCTGGAACGCCTCAAGCCTTTCCATGCGAAGACGAGAATCGCGGAGTGGCGGGCGCAGGCGGCGGCAGGCGACTGGCGCGCGCTCGCCATCTCCCTCATGCGCGAGCATTACGACCCGCTCTATGCGCGCAGCATGACCTCGCGCGCCGGCGCGCCGCTCGCGGAGATCGGTCTCGACGACCTGTCTCCGGCGTCCGTCGATAAGGTGGCGCGCAATATAGAAGCCGTGGCAGGTCGCCGGTCCTGAACGAGACCGCCGAGACCTACTCCGCCGCCTCCGTCTCCAGCGCGAGGGCGTGTAGTTCGCCGCCCATTTTGCCCTTGAGGGCGCGATAGACGAGCTGGTGCTGCTGGACGCGGTTCTTGCCCCTGAAAGCGGCTGAGATGACGCGCGCGCGGTAGTGGTCGCCGTCGCCGGCGAGGTCTTCAATCTCGACCGTCGCGTCGGGGAGGGATTCGAGGATCATTTTCTTGATGGTTTCTGCGTTCATGGGCATGGGCGGCGTCTCCTCGCGCGCAAGTTCGGCGCGCATATAGTCCGGCAATGGCCGGTCATGGATTTCGGCGAGATCGAGGAGAGCGATGGCGTCGCCCTCGTCGAGGCGGATGAACGAGCCTCCGAAGCGGCCGATTTTCGAAGCCTGCACGCCGGCCATGGCGGCTTTCAGGAGCAGCGTGTCGGCGCCGCCGGGCGCGGCGGCGATGAGATAGCGCGCCTGGTCTTCGCCGAACCAGAAGGCGGCGCGGCGGTGCTTCACCGGCGTTTTCAGTTCAAGCCCTTCCCCGCAGGCGAGCGCCATTTCGGCGGCGGCGACGAGGAGGCCGCCGTCGGAGACGTCGTGGCAGGCCGTGACCAGCCCCTCATTGATCAGCTTGCGGATCAGTTCGCCGTTGCGACGCTCGGCGGCGAGGTCCACCGGCGGCGGCGCGCCTTCTGTAATGCCAAACAGCTCGCGCAGATAAAGCGACTGGCCGATCCAGCCGCGCGTGACGCCAACTGCGATGAGTTCGTCGCCTGCTTCGGCGCCTCCGACGCGGGCCGTACGCGTCGCATCTTCGAGGAGGCCGACGCCGCCGATCGCCGGCGTCGGCGGGATCGCGACGCCATTGGTTTCGTTGTAGAGCGAGACATTGCCGGAAACGACCGGATAGTTGAGGGCCTCGCAGGCCTCGGCCATGCCCTCGATCGCGCCGACGAGCTCGGCCATGATTTCCGGCCGCTCCGGATTGCCGAAATTCAGGCAGTTGGTGATCGCGAGGGGCGCCGCGCCGACTGCGCAAATGTTGCGGTAGGTCTCGGCGACGGCCTGCTTCGCGCCTTCATGGCTGTCGGCGGCGACATAGCGAGGCGTCACGTCTGCCGTCACGGCGAGCGCGCGATTCGTGCCGTGCACGCGCACCAGCGCGGCATCGCCGCCGGGCCCCAGCACCGTATCGGCCATGACGGTGTGATCGTACTGCTCCCAGATCCAGCGGCGCGAGCAGAGATCGGGCGAGGCCATCAGCGTCGCGAGCGCCGTCGTCAGCGGCAATGCGCCGGCCCGATCGGCGAGATCGACGAGCTCTTCATGCGCCTCGAAACGCGCTTCGCCGATCATGCCTGCCGAGACGAGATTATTCGCGGCTTCCTCGAAGGCGGAAAAATCGCCCGCGGCGCCGGGTTTCAGGCGTGCGTAGACCTTCGCAAAGGCGCTGGATGCATTGAAGCCCGCAGCCTCGGCGCCCGCAATGGCGCTGATGCGGTCGTCGACCAGCGCCCGGGCGAGCGCCTTCATCTCGCTTTCGGATTTGCCTGGCGCCTTCAGCATCGCCATCGCCTCGCGGATAACGACCTGCGGGTCTTCAAGAGCGGCTGGCTTTTCGCGCCGCGCCGCTGGCCGGTCATAGACCGGCGCCTTGTCGACGAGCCCGGCGAGCACGATGTCAGCTTCGACCTTGCCCTTATGGCGGACGATAAGTCGGCCATGCGTCGTCGTCCGGCCGATGACCGCGAAATCGAGCCCCCACTTCTCGAACACCGCGCGCGCCCGTTCTTCCCGATCCGGCTTGATCACCATGAGCATGCGCTCCTGCGATTCCGAGAGCATCATCTCGTAGGCTGTCATGTCTTCCTCGCGTTGCGGGACGTGATCGAGATCGAGCTCGATGCCGCCGCCGCCCTTGGCCGCCATCTCGACCGAGGAGGAAGTGAGGCCCGCCGCGCCCATGTCCTGAATGGCGATGATGGCGTCCGAGGCCATCAGTTCGAGGCAGGCTTCGAGAAGAAGTTTCTCCGTGAACGGATCGCCGACCTGCACGGTCGGGCGCCGCTCGGCGCTGGTCTCGTCGAATTCGGCCGACGCCATGGTCGCGCCGTGAATGCCGTCCCGGCCGGTCTTCGAGCCGACATAAACGACGGGATTGCCGCTCCCGCGCGCTGCTGAATAGAAGACGCGGTGCTTCTGCGCGACGCCGACCGTCATGGCGTTTACGAGAATGTTGTCATTGTAGCGCGCGTCGAAATTGGTCTCGCCGCCGACCGTCGGCACGCCGATGCAGTTGCCGTAGCCGCCAATGCCGGCGACGACGCCGGCGACGAGGTGGCGGGTCTTGGGAT
>CAYTVQ010000231.1:0-4307 GCA_964441615.1 uncultured Caulobacterales bacterium
AAAGCCCGAGAAAGAGGGACGCGTCGCGCAGATCGCTGCGAGGTCGAGAATGTCTGCAAGACTTGTGGCCGCAGGCGCGCCGTCGAACGCATCATCGGATGCGGGGCCCGGTTCGACTCGGGCGGCGGCCTCGGCAGCGAGCAGCAAAGCTATGAGCCCGCCGCCGCCAGCCTCAGCCGCCCGCGCACGCCGCTGCGGCGGCGGCGGCGCGGCGCATTTCGGGCGGCGGGTCTGAGGGCTCATGGCTCTGCACCTAGCACGGGAGCCTTTGCAAAACCGTGGAGGCGGCAAGGAAATTCGCGGCGCGCGGGCAAGAAAGGCGAAAGCATAACCGCCTCGCCAATGCGGCGAGGGTCTGGCGCCCCTCGAGCCTGTCTTCCTCCAGACTAGAAATTGTCCCGGAGCCAGCCGCCAACGCTGGCGGCAATGCCGCCGGCTGAATGTTGCGGGCGCGCGCTCCGCGGGCGCCGGGTTCGATCGGCGCGTTCGCCGGCGGCGAGTTCGACCAGCCCGGCGCATACCGAGAATTGCGGCGCCGTCGCGACATCGGGCGCGCCAGCGAGCGGCGTTGGCCGGCCGAGGCGCGCCTTGACCTTGAGGACACGTTCGGCCGTCTCGCGGGCGCCGACCAGGAGCGAACCGCCGCCGGTGAGGACGACGCGGCGGATGCCCGGGGCGCCGGCCGCGTCGGGGAGGCGTTCCGCCGCCTTCTCGAAAATCTCTTCAAGGCGCGGCGTAATGACAGCGGACACTTCCGCGCGAGAGACCCGATGAATGTCGGTCTCATCGCCGAGCTGCGGGAAGTCGACCAGCTTATGCTCGTCGCCGGCCCCCGCGAGCGCCGAACCGTAGAGCGTCTTCACACGCTCGGCATGGGCCAGCTCGGACCCGAATATCTGGGCGATGTCCCGCGTGATGTGGTCGCCGCCGACACGAACGCCGCCGCAGCCGACCAAAGCGCCCCGCTCGTACAGCGCAAATCCGGTGGTCGCCGCGCCGATATCGATCAGAAGGCAGCCGAGCTCTTTCTCGTCATCGATCAGGACCGCTTCTCCAGCCGCGGCCGGCGCTGCGTATCGCCGATGCACCCTTAACCCGCAGCGCTCGATGAGCGCTTCGGCGTTCACAAGCGGCGCTTCTTGCGCGCCGACGCCGAGGATCTCGGCGGCGAGCACCGCGCCGGCGAGCCCGACCGGGCTCAACAATATCTCTTCGCCATCCACCAGAAACCGGATGGGCGCGGCGTGAAGCGCGGCGTATCCCGCTGCGGCGGCCGCTTCGGCGCCTGATTTCAGACATTCCTCGACGTCTTCCTGCGATACGCGGCCATCCAGCAGATCGATCTCGGCGCCGATGCGCCGGCACTGAAGATGACGTCCGTTGACGGCGGTGAGAACCGACCTCACGCGCTCGCCCGCCATGCGCTCCGCCGCGTCGACGGCGGCGCGCAGCGCGTTGTCGCCGGCCGTCGCCGCACCGCGGTCGGAGGCGGCCGCGCCGTGAATGCCGGCGCCCACAATCTCGACCGCCCGACGGCCCTCCGCATCCGGCGCAAGGCGCGCTATGAGGCAGGCCGTTTTGGATGCGCCGACATCGACCGCCGCGACGAGATTGGCGTCCCGCGATGAAATGGGCCTGCCCCAGGCCATGCGCTTACCCTTTATTCACACTGGCGCCGACGCTAATTGGCAGGCGGCGCGGCCTCTGTCTTCGGATGGGCGATCAGCCGTTCCGGGTCGCGAAGGTCGATATATTCGACGGTCTGGTCAAGGCTCGCCTTGGTCTCCTCAAGACGCTCCAGAATCTCGAACGCCTCTTCGAAATCGCCCTCAGGCATCATCACATCAACGCCGCTGCGCAGGCGCAAGTTCCACCGCCGGTCGCTGACCCACGTCAGCGACGAGGTCGCGGCCGCGATTTCCGGACGCTTGGCGAGCGCCTTCAGAATATCGGCCGCCGCCGCCGAAGCGCCGGCGCCGACCACGAGCGGAAGAGCTGAGTATTCGTCCGCCTTGATGCTGCGGATGACAGCCCCGCCCTCATCGATCAGATGGAGTTGACCCGAAATCTGCCAGACGGCGGCGGGGGTGCGCTCGCGCACCGAGACATGAATGGTGTCCGGCAGCAGCCGGCTGACCGCCGCAGACTTGACCCAGCCGAGATTTTCGATGCGACGGCGCGCGTCATCGAGATCGAAGTGCAGAATCGAATCGCCGAGCGCCGGACCGATCGCCGCCCTGATGTCTTCGGCGGCGGTCTCCTTTCGGCCCATCAGCGTCAAGCGCCTCACTTCAAGGCCGGCGCCGGCCGCGGCGCGCCTTATGGAATTGTCGATGCGCTCTGCGAGCACGCCGACATAGCCGCCCGCCCACATCACTGCGACACCGGTGACCAGAATGACGATGGCCCCGGCGACGCCCGCGAGCGTATAGCGCTCGACGAAAGCCTGAAGGCGGCCAGGCTCTCGTTTGGCTGTCGCTGGCTTTCTTCCTTTCACCTTTGGCATGACGCGTCCTCGATGAGCCAGGCGCACAGATCAGGAAACGCAATGCCAAGATGCGCCGCCTGCTCGGGCACGAGCGACGTGCCGGTCATGCCGGGCTGCGTGTTGATCTCAAGAAAATAGACCTGCTCGCCCTTCGCCGTGTCATCGTAGCGGAAATCCGAGCGGGACACGCCACGGCACCCGAGCGCCTGATGCGCCTTGAGGGCTAGCGCAAGGCAACGCTCTTCGATCGCCGGCAGGACCGTCGCCGGCAGCACATGACGCGAACCGCCCGGCGCATATTTCGCTTCGTAATCATAAAAGGCCAGTTCGGTCGTGATCTCGGTGACGCACATGGCGCGATCGCCCATCACGGCGACGGTGAGCTCCCTTCCGGGGATGAACTTCTCGACCAGAACCTCGTCGCCGAGCGCCCATTTGTCGGATGCAAGCTCCGATGGCGGACGGTTGTCGCCCTTACGGATGATGTGGACGCCGACGGATGAGCCCTGCGCATTAGGCTTGATCACATAGGGCGGCGCCATGGCGTGGCCCCCGGCTGCCTCGAAGCGCGACATGACGCGGCCCTCCGGCGAGGGCACGCCGGCATTGGCAAGCACCAGCTTGGTGCGTTGCTTGTCCATGGCGAGCGAGGACGCGAGCACGCCGGAATGCGTGTAGGGAAGCCCCATCACTTCGAGCAGACCCTGAACGCAGCCGTCCTCGCCCCACTGGCCGTGAAGGGCGTTGAACACGGCGTCGGGCCGTGCTGCTTTCAGCTGGTCCGCCAGGTCGCGCCCGGCGTCGATCTCGACGACCTCATAGCCCCTGGCGCGCAGCGCCTTGGCGCAGGCGGCGCCCGAATTCAGCGAGACTTCCCGCTCGGCCGACCACCCGCCTTTCAGGACCGCCACTCTCTTGTACTTCACGCGGGCTCTCCGATGCGCCTGATCTCCCAGCGGAGATCGACGCCTGATTTCTTAAGGACGTCTTTACGCAGCGACTCGATCAGGGTTTCGAGGTCCGCGGCCGTCGCCTTGCCGCGATTGACCATGAAATTGCAATGGAGGGGCGAACACTGCGCGTCGCCGACGACGCGCCCGCGACCGCCGGCCTCGTCGATCAATTGCCAGGCCTTGCGCCCGCCCGACAAAGCGGGATCGGGGTTGGCGAAGGTCGAGCCGCCGGTCTTTTCGCGGATCGGCTGGCTCTTCTCGCGCCGCTCCATGATCTCCTTCATGCGCGCCTCGATGGCGTCGGGCGCGTCCGCGCGGCCTGCGAACAGCGCCTCGACAAAGATGAGCCCCTCGCCCGCGCCGCAATGACGATAGGCGAATTTCATGTCGGCGTTCGAGAGCAGGCGACGCCGGCCGCCGCGGTCATAGGCGACGGCTTCGACGAGCACGTCCTTTGTCTCCTGCTCATAGGCGCCGGCGTTCATGGCGAGCGCGCCGCCGATCGTGCCCGGCACGCCGCGATAGAATTCGAGCCCGGCGATCCCCGCCTTCGCCGCCGCTTTCGCGACCTGCGCGTCGAGCGCGGCGGCCCCGGCCCTCACGCGCACGCCCTCCGTCTCGATCTTCGCGAAGGGCGCGCCGAGCCTGACGACGACGCCACGGACGCCGCCATCGCGCACCAGAAGGTTCGAGCCGACGCCGACCGGATAGACCGGAATCTTCGGATCGCAGGTCTTCAGGAACGCCGCGAGATCCTCTTCGTCCGCGGGGGTATAGAGAACGTCCGCCGGCCCGCCGACGCGAAACCACGTAATCGACGACATGTCGGCGCGTTCCACATAGCGCCCGCGCACGGGAGGGAGATC
>CAYTVQ010000232.1:0-4273 GCA_964441615.1 uncultured Caulobacterales bacterium
AGCGTGTTTGATCACAAGACTGAAAGGAAATGCGACTCTGGCCCCCACGCCTCCTGCTGCCCCCCGGGCGACGGGGATGCGATTGCATCGCTCTTCCAATACCCCCCAGTGAGGCCGAACAGTCCGTATACCTTGAACGCCATGACCAACCTGGCTTACGACAATCTCCTGCAGCAATATCTGAATTACGTTTCAGCGGCCACCGGCGGCGCCGCTGTAAAGATGGTCGTGACATACCAACTGAGCCAGGTCCCCAGCCCGGTACTGGAAACGGATTCCTGTGCATATTCCGTTCCACAAACCACGCCTCTCGCGATATGCTCCGGGCCGATGTTCGGCGCGTCCCTGTCGGTGAATGTCGAGTACAAGGTCACGCGCACCATTGAATTTAAGGACGCCCTTGGAAGGACCGTTTCGTTCTACGATCCGAACTGCAAGCCACGCGGCTTTATTTTCAAGAAGGAGTATACGCCGTTCAGAAGCGGTCAGCCCGGCGGACCGAGCGGCAAGGCCGTCATGATTATCAAAGTCGAGGGCAAGCCCGACCGGCAGGTGGAGCTGAAGGAGACTTCCGCAAGCCAGCTCGGCGCTGATCAGGAATCCAGGCGGTATCAACCGGGTGAACCGGCGCCGGATGACAACAACGCCGGCATGCTCAATGACGACGAGGCGGCACGCCTGCGGAACTCGAGTACAAATCAGTAGGCGCACAATAGCTTCCGCCCGGCCTTGCTGGCCGGGCGGAATTTCCCTTCGGCGAGGGGTTCGTCAATCACCACTCCAGCACGACCTTCCCCGATTGGCCGGAGCGCATCACGTCGAAGCCCTTCTGGTAGTCGGCGGCCTTGAAGCGGTGGGTGAGGATGGGCTGAAGGTTGAGGCCCGCCTGGAGCAGCGCGCCCATCTTGTACCAGGTCTCGAACATGCGGCGTCCATAAATGCCCTTGATGTCGAGGCCCTTGAAGATGATCTTGTCCCAGTCGCAGCCCGCTCCGTTGGGCATGATGCCGAGCATGGCGATCTTGCCGCCATGGTTCATGGCGTCGAGCATGGAGGCGAAGGCGGCGGGAACGCCGGACATTTCGAGGCCGACATCGAAGCCCTCGGTCATTTTCAGTTCGCTCATCACGTCCCGAAGGTTTTCACGCGAGACATTGACGGCGCGCGAGGCGCCCATCTTCTTCGCGAGCTCTAGGCGGTAGTCGTTGACGTCGGTAATGACGACATGGCGCGCGCCGACAAAGCGCGCGACGGCCGCCGCCATGATGCCGATCGGCCCCGCGCCGGTGATCAGGACGTCCTCGCCGACCAGATCATAGGCGAGGGCGGTGTGCACGGCGTTGCCGAAGGGATCGAAAATGGCGCCGAGGTCGTCGGAAATATCGTCCGGGAGCCGATAGACGTTGAAGGCGGGCGCGGCGATAAATTCAGCGAAGGCGCCGGCGCGGTTGACGCCGATTCCCTGCGTATTGCGGCAGAGGTGGCGCTGGCCGGCGCGGCAGTTGCGGCAGTAGCCGCAGGTGACGTGCCCCTCGACCGAAACGCGGTCGCCGATCTTCATCTTGGAATGTTCGGGGTGAACCTCGGCGCCGATCTCCACGATCTCGCCCATGAACTCGTGGCCGACGGTCATGGGCACCGGGATCGTTTTCTGCGCCCATTGGTCCCAGTTGTAGATGTGCACGTCGGTGCCGCAGATCGCCGACTTCCTGACCCGGATGAGCACGTCATTGGGCCCGATCTCGGGCCTCGCGACATCGGCCATCCAGATGCCTTCCTCGCGCCTGGCTTTGATCAGGGCTTTCATGGGGACCTCGTTCCTCGCGGGGGCCTCATAGCATTCCCGCCGGGCGGGAGAAATCGCCCCCCTGCCTGCCTCGACGGGGCCGGCGGAGAGGGGGTAATCTCGGCCCGGGGACCGAGGGGGCCGGATGAACGAACTGCCCGCCGAGCTCAGGGCGGCCCTGCCGGAGGGGTTCGCGGAGAACGTCAATCTCTATATCGAGATTGCGGCGGCGATCGTCATCGCGATGACCTTCCTCGTCAGCGCCATGATCAATCTGCGCAAACGCCACCGCGACGTCGCGGCGTGGCATGTGTGGCTCGGCGCCCTCGTCTATGGCGCGCTGTTCGGCATGCTGATCGGCTTTGTCGTCATGCCGCTGCGCTTTTTCCTGACCGACGGCTCCGTGCCGCCGGAGCAGGCGGGCTATGCAGGCCTCGGCCTTTTCGCCGTCCTCCTTGTGCTGCGGCAGGGCGTGCTCTCGCGCGTGCCGCTCCTGGGGCCGCAGGTCAGGGCCTATCGCCGCGCGTCGCTTCGGCGCTCGATCGAGCAGGCGGAAAAGCAGATCAAAAAGCTGTCGCCGAAGGAAGATCTGGAACCGGCCCCCTCAGCTTGACCGCCCGCCCGGAATAACCGACTTAAGGCGCAATTCGTCTCTCCCGGAGCCTCGCCATGGCCGGCCGCCGCCCCGCCAAGACTCAGCCTGCCGCCTTCGCCTGGACGGCGGAGAATCTCGCCTGGTGCGAGGCCGAGATGAAGAAATATCCGCCGGGCCGTCAGGCGTCCTGCGTGATCCCGTTCTTGTGGCGCGGCCAGAAGCAGGAGGGGTGGGTTTCGATCCCGATGATGGAGGCGATCGCCCGCCAGCTGTCGATGCCCTATATCCGCGTCTACGAGGTCGCGACCTTCTATTCGATGTTCAATCTCGCGCCGGTCGGCGAGCACTTCGTGCAGGTCTGCGGCACGACGCCCTGCATGCTGCGCGGTTCGCGCGACCTGAACGCGGTGTGCGAGCGCCACATTGGCGAGGAGAACCATGTCTCCGCCGACGGCAAATTCTCGTGGCTCGAAGTCGAATGCCTCGGCGCCTGCGTCAACGCGCCGATGGTGCAGATTTCCACAAAGACGGACGATCACTTCTATGAGGACCTGACGCCGGACGCGCTCGAAAACCTGCTGGCGCAGCTGAAGCGCGGCGAGAAGCCGAAGATCGGCACGCAGAATCCGCGCCGCCGCACCTCGGACCCGGAAGGCGAACCGAGGACTCTTGTCGATCCCGCGCTTTATGACGGCAGTCGCGCCGCGCCGCTGACGCTTCCCAACGCCGCGCCGAAAGCGCCGGCGGAATAGGAGCGCGCGCATGCATCCTGACGCTGAAAAAAGAACCGAAGCCTTCAATGCGCTCGTTCGCATCGCTGTGCTGGAAGCCGGGATCATCGCCATCGTCGTCGCGATCTGGTTGGCGACAGGCAATCTCGCCTTCCTTGTCGGCGGACTCATCGGCTCGCAGATCGTCGTTGCGCCCATGATCATCCGCTGGGTGCGCGAGCAGGCGCCGGCGCTGCGCGGGCCTCAGGGGCCTTCGCCATGAGCAAGGCGCCTTCCTTCGGCGGCAAGTCCGGCACCGTGCTCGACGCGATGGAGATGCCGCCCTGCGCCGTCTTCCTCGGTTACGAACTGCTTTCGATCGACCGCGAGCGCAACCGCATGCGCGTCAAATTCAAGGGCGCAAAGGAAATGCTCAATCCGCGCGGCGGCGTGCAGGGCGGCATGCTGGTCGCCATGCTCGACGACGCCATGGGCTCGATGGTGGTGGCGCTGACCGACGGCGCCAAGGCGCCCGCCTCCGTCGATATTCACACGCAGTTCCTGCGGCCCGCCGGTCTCGAGGCCCTCATCTGCGAGGCGGAACTCGTCTATCTGACCAAGAACTCAGCGTTCATGCGCGCCACTCTCTCCAACGAGGCTGGCGAGATCGTCGCCACGGCGACGCAGACCGCCAAGCTCTTCGATCTTCCGGGTAAGGACCATGCTGGCTGACAAGGACCGCATCTTCACCAATCTCTACGGGCGCCATTCGCCGGGGCTCGAAGCCGCAAGGAAGCGCGGCGCCTGGAACGGAACGGCGGACATGCTGCGCATGGGGCCGGACTGGATCATCCAGCAGGTGAAGGATTCGGGCCTGCGCGGCCGCGGCGGCGCCGGCTTTCCGACCGGCCTCAAATGGTCGTTCATGCCAAAACAGGTCGGCGAACGCCCGCATTATCTCGTCGTCAATGCGGATGAATCCGAACCCGGCACCTGCAAGGACCGCGACATCCTGCGCCACGATCCGCATCTCCTGATTGAGGGCTGCCTCGTCGCCTCCTTCGCGATGAAAGCGCAGGCCTGCTATGTCTACATCCGCGGCGAATTCGTGGACGAGCGGCTCGCGCTGCAGAAAGCGGTCGATGAAGCCTATGCCGCGGGCCTCATCGGCAGGAACGCCTG
>CAYTVQ010000233.1:0-4247 GCA_964441615.1 uncultured Caulobacterales bacterium
GTGCGCTATGTTGACGCCGGCAAGACGGTCGCCGAGCGCATCGGCTTCTTCATTGAGGATGCAGACGATCTTGCGGCCCGCGTGAAGATGAAGGAGGTCAAGGCCGGCCGCCTTTCGCTCGCCCAGCACGATGCCGCCGCCGCCGCCCGTGCGGTTCTCTTCTTCCATTTGATCGCCAATCATGACTGGTCGATGCTGGCCGGCCCCGACGGGGAGTGCTGCCACAACGGCAAGCTGCTCGGGCCGGACAAGACGGCGGAGAGCGGCCTCGTCTTCGTCCCCTATGATTTCGATTATTCGGGATTCGTCGATGCTCCCTACGCTGTCCCGCCCGAATCCATTAGGACCAAATCCGTCCGTACGCGATACTATCGGGGCCTGTGCGCGCAGAATGCGGCGGTAGCGGACGCCGCCCCGCTGTTCCGGACGCGCCGCACGGCCATGGAGCAGGCGGTGCGGACGACTCCGGGCCTCACGCCCGCAACCTCCGGCGGGGCGCTGAAATACCTTGCGGGCTTTTATGACGACATCGCCGACGACGGCGCCGTCAGGAAGCTGCTGAGGCGGTGCAAATAGCTGCCTGCGCGTCTTGCTTCCGGCCCACGAGGCGCGCTTAACTGGCCTCGGCGGCGCAGGGGCGGAGGCCGTGCTGAATATTCCCGATACGCAGGGGCTCCAGGCCGTCGGCTGGCGCGGCTTTCTCGACTACAATTACCTCCTCGAGTCGCTGGCGGCGCTTGTGCTCGCCACGGCTCTCGGCGCGCTCATCGCCTATCATCCGGCGACGCGGCGCGTGGTCGACACCATCGAGGAGGTCGAACTCCCGAAGGTCCAGATCCTCTGTGCGCTGATCGGCGCGATCGTCGGCGTCATCGTGCTCGAATACGGCCTCGTCGTCGGATTCGTGATCTTCGGCCTCGGCGGCCTCATGCGCTTTCGTACTGAAACGGCGACGACCCGCGACACGGGGCGACTCATCATTGTGACCCTCATTGGGCTGATCGCGGGCCTCAACCTGCCGCACTTCGCCGTGCTCGCCGCCGCCTATGTCTGGCTCGTCATCGCCTTCTTCGACGGCCATCCGGTCTACCGGCTCGAAGTGCATGAGGCTCCCGAGGGCCGCCTCAAGGAGGCCTCGCTCGCCTATCGCGCAGCGTTCGGGGCGCTTGGCGTCAAGGTGATCAGCGAGAACAAGTCGTTCTCGAAAAACCGCCTCGATTATGTCTTGAGGGCGCCGCGCCGGAGCGATCAGGCAGATCTTCAGACCGGACTCATCGAAAAAGTGCCGCCGGATCTGCGCGGCGAACTCGATTGGGAAGTGCGCTGAGCATTGTCCGCAGAGCGGCCGGAAGGAGAAGGGCGTGACCATCGTTGCAAGATTGCTGATGACGGCGCTGGCCGGGCTCCACTCCTATTTCGCCTGGATCGAGATGTTCCGCTGGACGGCGCCGCCGACAGTCAAGGCGTTCGGCCTCACGCCCGAATTCGCCGAGGCCTCGAAGGGTCTCGCCGCCAATCAGGGCGCCTATAACGCGATCCTTGCCGCCGGGATGCTGTGGGCGGCCATTGCGCCGAACCACCTCGCCCGCCCGCTCGGGTTCTTCTTTGCCGGCGCCGCACTTGTCGCCGGGCTCTATGGCGGCGCAACGGGACCGGACAGCATCTTCCTCTTTCAGGCGATGCCCGGCGCGCTGGCGCTCGCCGCCGTCTATGTGAGCCCGCGCCCGAAGTTTCGCTGAGGCGCCGCGCGCGCTCCTCAAGATTCCGTTTGTGCGAACTCTTGCAAAAGGAGCGTCGCTCTCCATCGGTCGCATCCAGCGACAAACCGGACCCTCATCGCCAAGGCTTTGCGCCCTGGCGAAGAGGGAGCCGGCCCGACATTCCGTCCCTTCGCCGGCATGACCCGGATCAGGTTTGAAGGGTGCTTCTCAGTCCCTCAACGCCCTTGGCTCCCTGGCGCGTATTGCTCGCCCTCTCCCCCGCCGGCAAGCCGGAGGTTTTCGGTCGGACGAGATGCGCGTCGCACGAGCCGTCGCCTCAGTAGCGACAGGCGGGACGCCCCTCGGAACAAGGAAATCATGACTCCGAACCGAGTGTTTGACAAGCAAAAACCGCAGGGTTTCTGCGGAAAAACCGCGCCGTGAATTTTCTCTGTATACAAATTACTCCGCCGCCGCCGCGAGCCGCCTCTTGATCGTCTCGCGCATTGCGGCGGCGCTGTGATTGACAGTCAGCATATCGACGATCTCGCCGGTATCGGCGTCGATAATGAGCGTGTAGCCCGTCGCCCCCGAGAACCGCTCGTATACGGAGGACAGGCCGTCGGCGGCGGCCGCCGCCCGCGCCCGATCGGGACCGAAAGTGAGGTCATACTCGACGAACCTGACCGGCATCGACGCGAATTCGGGCATGATCTTCAGGAGCCGGGGCTTCAATATCTTGCAGGACGCGCACCATTGTGAATTGAACGTCGCGGCGATGAGCTCTTCTTCGCCGGCTGGCGCGGCGACGGCGCTTGCTGCTGGCTTGTTGGCGTAGAGCGCGAATCCCGCAGCAACAACGAGCATGGCTGCGAGCAGGACGACATCGTTGCGCTTTGCGCGCTTCTTCTCATTCGGCTCCATATCCCGCACTATGGCGGCGCGGGCGGACGATGAGAAGATGCGGGTGCGGCGATGGAGCGGCGGGTATCTGTTGGCGGCGCGGCGGCGGCCTTGGGCGCCGCCGGGCATGGCGCCGCCATGACGCCGGCCGGACTCGGGGAGTTCGACGCGCCGCTGGCCCCGGTGAAGGCGGAGGCCGGGCGCGCGCTTGCGACGCGCGTCGCGCTGCGTCCTTACCGCGACGAGGGCTTTGTCGTTCGCTCCGAGCGGATCGGCCTCAAGACCGTCATCCACAATTACGGCCATGGCGGCTCGGGGGTGACGTTATCCTGGGGCTCGGCGCGGCTCGCGCTCGCCGCAGCGGCGCCTCATGCATTCACCCGCGCCGCGGTGATCGGCGCCGGGATCATCGGACTGACGACGGCGATCTCGCTGGCGCGGGCGGGAATTGCAACGACGATTTACTCATGCGCAGTATCTCCTGCGACGACGTCCGATGTCGCTGCGGCGCTCTGGCAGCCCTCGACGATCTTCCGTCCCGAATGCGTCAGCGCCGCGTTCCTGGAACAGTTTCGCTTCGCGGCGCGCATCAGCCAGGACGTCTTTCGGAGCAAGGTCGGACGCCCCGGGGGGGGCGTGCGCTGGATCCGGATGTTCGATCTGTCCGACTCGCCGCCGCGGCCGCATCGCCCCGAGGGATCGGACCTCTATCCCGGCGCGCGGTTCAGCACGGAAGCGGCGCGTCGTTTCGGCGTCCAGTTCGCCGAGTGCTATTACGCGCTCGTTATCGACATGTCGGCATACATGCCTGCGCTCATCGCGGAATTTCGGAGCTTGGGCGGCGCCCTTGTGGAGCGGCGGTTTGCATCGCCGGACGACGTTGCGGGTCTCGCGGAAGAGGTTATCTTCAACTGCGCCGGCTACGGCGCGCGCACGCTGTTCAGCGACATGAGCCTCAAGCCCGTCCGTGGACAGATCACCCTGCTCGAAGGCCAGCCTGAAATCGACTACGGCTATGTCTATGAGAGCCCGACGGGCCTCCTCTACATGTTCCCGCGAGAGAACGCGATCGCGCTCGGCGGCTCCATGGGCTGGGGCGAGACCTCCCTCGCGGCCGACGAGGATGAAAGGCGGCGCGTGATCGAGGGCCATGCGCGGATCGCCGCGCGACTTGCCCGTCACCCCTGAAATGGATCGCGGATCAAGATGACGTCCTCGCGCTCGGGGCTGGTTGAGACCAGCGCCACGGGCCTTCCCATCAGCTCTTCGAGCCGTCGCACATATTTGACCGCCTCGGCCGGAAGTTCGGCCCAGGACCGGGCGCACGCGGTCGATCCGGTCCAGCCCGCCATGCTTTCATAAACCGGCGCGATCATGGTCTCCGCATCGACGCCGGGCGGCAGATGATCATAGTTGCGGCCATCGATGCGGTAGCCGACGCAGACCTGCAATTCGTCGAACCCGTCGAGCACGTCGAGCTTGGTGAGCGCCACGCCATCGACGCCCGAGACCGTCAGCGCCTGGCGCACCAGGCAGGCGTCGAACCAGCCGCAGCGGCGCTTCCTGCCCGTAACCGTGCCGAATTCGCGCCCGCGGTCGCCGAGCCGCTCGGCGGTCGCGTCTTTGAGTTCCGTCGGATACGGT
>CAYTVQ010000234.1:0-4240 GCA_964441615.1 uncultured Caulobacterales bacterium
GTCCGGCGGCTGAGATAGGGGGCGTCTTTCATGGCCGGCGGCGGTTAGCACGGGCCGCCTGCCGCGTGAAGCGGGGGGCGAAAGAGGCGGCGCCGGGCAGGCTGGCGAGGCGTTCGGCCTCACCGGCGACACCGGCGATAGAAATCAGTAAGCGGATCAAGCGCTGCGGCGGATTTGGGCGCTTGGGGTCATTCGGGCGCGGGCCTGGCGGATGGCGGCGACGAGCTGGTGGAACTCCGGATCGTCCATTTCCGCGGACGGCCTTCGGGCGGAAAGGGCGAGCGCGCCGAGCATGAGAGCCTCATGAGCGCGGGCAAACTCGATCGCGGCGCGACGCCTTTCGGGATCGCGGTCTGCGGGCCAGTTTCGTATGGCGAGGCGCCGCTCGGCGAGGTCGAGAATCATCTTGTCGGTTTCGCGCTCGTGGTCGCTCGCCGAAGCGCAGCGCCGCGTCTTGAGAATCCGCGCAACGTCGGCCTCGTGACCAATGCGCGCCTCCGCCATGTAGACCGACGCGAAGGAAGGCGGCCCCAGCCCGCGCTCGGCGACAATGACCGGGATAGCCCGCGGCAGGCCGCTCTTGTCGATCCTCTGCTTGATCGCCGCATGGACGCGCCAATAGAGAGTCCAGATGGCGAGCCGGTATGCGGCGTAATCGGGCGTCGCGCCCTCTCGCGGCGGCGTCGGGAAGCGCCGGGAATCCTCCATGATCGCCTTGAATAGGGGCGCGAGGTTGGACAGCGTCAGCGCAGAGCCCCTTGTTGGGGGGCGGTCAGCCCATTTCGGCGCGCCGCTGTCGAGTTCTGCAAGGAGAGTCTCGCGGTTCGCTCCGGAAAATCCGTAGGCGGATGCGTCGCGCCACGAACATTCGAGGCCGACATCGCCGTCGCTGCGCGCCGCAATCTCTATATGGAGGGTGGCGGGGGGCGCGCCGTTGCGCGCACGTTCCTCATGGTCCGCAAGGACCTCGTCCCAGTCATCGACAGATACGAACCGTTCGGGGAGCTTGCCGCAGATCCGTTCATAGGCGCCGGCATATTTGGCGGCTTTGCCCGTCAGGAGCTGGCCGGCAGCGTCAAAATCGTTCGCCCGCAGCCGCGCGGCTATCTGTCCCTCAAGCGCCGTCAAGGCCGCCAATGAGAGTCGCGCCTGTCCGAATAGGCCCATTCGAATGTCCCCTGGCCGACAGGATAGGCCGCCGGCGCCCAAAAAAACGTAAATCCGGCGGCGTCATTGACATGCAAAATGCATGAATTTATACGAAATACATGAACAAGCATGTGCAAATCCGGGACATGCCCGAGGCGACGCATCGAAAGCTCAAGATGCGCGCCGCTGAAGAGGGCTTGTCCATCAGCGAGTATATGAAGCGGCTCGTTGAGCGCGAACTCAAGAAGCCGAGCTGGGCGGACTATGCTGCGCGCATGAGGCTGCTGGAGCCTCTGGACCTTCCCGAGTCATCCGCCGAAATGATCCGCCGAGAGCGCGACAGCCGGTGATCGTCATCGACGCGTCTCTCGCGCTGGACCTGGCGCTCGTTCGGCCGGAGGCCCCGGCATTGCTCCATGCGCTCGAAGGGGCGAGCGACGAGCTGTCCGCGCCGGAACTGATAGATGTGGAGTTCATTCAGGCGCTGAGGCGGCAATTGCGGCTTGGCCGGCTCGACCGCAAGCGCGCGGACCAGGCGATCGAGCTCTTTGAAAGTCTCCCGATCCAGCGCTTTCCGCACGGCATTCTCCTGCGACGAATCTGGTCATTGCGCGACAATCTCACCGCCTATGACGCGGCCTATTTCGCGCTCGCTGAAATGCTGGACGCGCCGCTATGGACGCGCGACGCCAGATTCGCCGACGCGCCATGGCATCAGGCGAAGGTGCATGTGATCTGATGTTGTTTCCCGGATAGCGGACCGGCTATAGCCGGGGCGATCGCAAGCCAAAGGCAAATGTCCCGCATCCTCATCACCTCGGCGCTGCCCTACATCAACGGCATCAAGCATCTCGGCAATCTGGTCGGGTCGATGCTGCCCGCGGACGTCTATGCGCGCTTCGAGCGGGCGCGGGGGAGGGACGTCCTCTTCATCTGCGCGACCGACGAGCACGGCACGCCCGCCGAACTCGCCGCGCGAGCCGCAGGGCAGACGGTCGAGCAGTACTGTTTCGAACAGCACGAAATCCAGAAGCGGGCCTGCGCCGAATTCGGGCTCTCCTTCGATCATTTCGGCCGGACGTCGAACCCGCCCAATCACCGCCTCACACAGCATTTCGCGGAAGTCCTCGAAAAGAACGGCCTCATCGCGGAGCGCACCGACCGGCAGGTCTATTCCATCGACGACAGGCGCTTCCTGCCCGACCGCTATGTGGAAGGGACGTGCCCGCATTGCGCTTACGAGAAGGCGCGCGGCGACCAGTGCGACAATTGCGGGCGGCTGCTCGATCCGACCGAACTCAAAAATCCGTATTCGGCGATCTCCGGGTCGCGCCGCATCGAGCTGCGCGAAACGAAGCATCTCTATCTGCTCCAGTCGAAATTGCAGGACCGCATCGCTGAGTGGGTGGCGGCGCGCCCCGAATGGCCGCAACTCACCAAATCGATTGCGCAGAAATGGCTGAAGGAGGGCCTTCAGGACCGCTCGATCACGCGCGATCTCTACTGGGGCATCAAGGTCACGAAGGACAGTCGCCCGCGCCCCGGCTTCGAGGACAAGGTCTTCTATGTCTGGTTCGATGCGCCCATCGGCTACATCGCCGCGACCGTCGAATGGGCCGAGAAGATCGGCGAGAACTGGGAGCGCTGGTGGCGCCTAGACAAGGGCGCATCGGATGTCCGCTATGTCCAGTTCATGGGCAAGGACAATGTCGCCTTCCACACCGTCTCGTTCCCAGCGACGCTTTTGGGCTCGGAAGAACCCTGGAAAACCGTTGATACGCTGAAATCCCTGAACTGGCTCACCTGGTATGGCGGCAAGTTCTCGACCAGCCAGAACCGCGGCATCTTCATGGATCAGGCGCTGGAAATCCTCCCCGCGGACTACTGGCGCTGGCACCTGATGGCGAATGCGCCGGAGTCGGACGACGCTTCCTTCACGCTCGAAGGCTTCGCCGGCGTCGTGAACAAGGATCTGAACGACGTGCTCGGCAATTTCGTCAACCGCGTGACGAAGTTCTGCGCCTCGAAATGGGGCGAGAAGGTCCCCGATGGCGGCGCATATGGCGAGGTCGAGGAAAAGCTGATTGCCGATCTCGATGCGAAGATCGCGGCCTATACGGCGGCGATGGAGGCGATGGAGTTCCGCAAGGCCTGCGCGGAGCTGCGTTCCATCTGGGTCGCCGGCAACGAATATCTTCAGGTCGCCGCGCCCTGGACGGCCTTCAAGACCGATCCGGCGCGCGCGGCGGCGTCCGTGCGCGCGGGCCTCAACCTCATACCCTTGTTTGCAGACCTTTCCGCGCCGTTCATTCCGCATACTGCGGAAAAAATGCTGCGTATTTTCGGACTCCCCCCCTCTGCGAGGGGGGGCGGCGAGCATTGCGAGCGGGGGGGAGAGCGCTGGCCCGCATCGGCGGCTGATGCGCTCGCGCGCCTTTCGGCCGGAACGCCCTTCAAGGCGCCGGAACTGCTGTTCAGAAAGATCGAGGACGCCGAAGTCTCCGCCTGGCGGGAGAAGTTCGGTGGCGCGTCTTGACCTGCCTGAGTCCCGCTTGGCGCATTAGGAGTTTTGGCAAATGCACCCCATTGATCCCAGTCTAGCCCTTCAAGTTGGCCAGCTACTGGCAATTACGTTCGGCGCTTTTATGGCGTTGCTTACTTATGGGAGAGACCTAAGGCAGAAGCGAACTGAGTGGATATACAGGTTATATCTGCAGTTCTACGAAAATGAGCGCTACAAGCCGATTCGACATCTTATCGACTATGAGCAAGCGGCCGAGATCAAGTCTTTGAAGAGCGATATCGAATCTGGCACCGGCTCCGATCTGCATGAGGCGTTTGTCGATTACCTGAATTTCTTCGAGTATATTGCCGTCCAGATTCACCGCGGCAATCTGAATCGCTCGGAGGTCTTCGATATTTTCGACTACTATATCCGAAGGCTAAAGGATCATGAATTTGTCCCGCGCTACCTTGGCCACAATGGGTTCGAGAATCTAATGAGGCTCCTAAATTCGACTCGAGCGGCGAATCGGCCAAAGTGAGCGAGACAGATCTTATATTTGTATACGGAACGCTGCGGCATCCGAAC
>CAYTVQ010000235.1:0-4230 GCA_964441615.1 uncultured Caulobacterales bacterium
GACGACCGGCGCAAGGAGATGCGGGATTCCCTCATAGACCGAGAGCTCGAGCATCTTGGGATCGATCATGATGAGCTTGCAGTCGTCCGGCGCGAGGCGGAACAGGAGCGACAGGATCATGGTGTTGATGCCGACCGACTTGCCGGAGCCGGTCGTGCCGGCGATCAGAAGATGCGGCATTCGCGCCAGATCGGCGAAGATCGGCTCCCCGCCGATCGACTTGCCGAGCGCGAGGGTGAGGTCGCCGCGGGTCGTTTCATATTCTTCGGCGCCGAGCAGCTCGCGCAGGTACACCATCTCGCGGTCCTGGTTCGGAAGCTCGATGCCGATGGCGTTGCGTCCGGGGACGACGGCGACGCGGGCCGCGACCGCGCTCATCGAGCGCGCGATGTCGTCGGCCAGTCCGATGACGCGCGAGGATTTGACGCCGGCCGCAGGCTCAAGTTCGTAGAGCGTCACGACCGGACCGGGCCGGACATTGCCGATCTCGCCCTTGACCCCGAAATCGGCGAGCACGTTTTCGAGCATGCGCGCATTCTGTTCGAGGGCGTCGTCCGAAACCACCCGCGCGCGCCCCTGGGGCCTGGCGAGGAGGTGGAGCGGCGGAAATTCGTAGGTTCCCGGCTCGAAGACGGGGAGTTCGGCCTGCGCCTCGCGATGCTCGCGCGCGCCTTTGGAATGCGCCTGCTTGCGCCGGATGATCTGGCGCTTTCTGGCGGGCGCGACCAGCTGCGGCTCGGCGTCTTCGTCAGCGGCCTCGTCGTCCTCGCCCGCCCCTCCGCTTGTTTCGTCTTCGTTGAGGTCGCCGCCGCGAACTGCGTTCTCCTCTCCCCTTCGCCGGAGCGCCGCGATGCGCTCGCCCGCCCAGGCGGCGGCAAGGCGCGCATAGTAATCGGCCTCGATATAGGCCCCTTCGGCGCGGTCAAAGGTCAGCCCACAGACGATCACATAGCAGGAAAGGCCGATCGCGAGAGCAAGACCCGCTGCGAGGGGCGTCACGATGGCGCCCGGGGCGCCGGCGAAATTCTCGATTGCGGCCCGCATCATGTCCCCGAGCGCGCCGCCGGGGCCGACCACGAAGGGCCAGTCCGCCGGCGCCGGCAGAAAGGCGGCGAAAGTCGCCGACCCGAGAAGCGCGAACGGGAAGAGCGCAAGGCGAAGCCAGAAGGAGCGCGGCGTCCGCTCGGGCGCGCCTTTGAGAAGCGCCATCGCGCCCCAGATGGCGAGCGGGGCGATGACCAGCAGCGCCGCCCCGCCGACAAGCTGGAGCATGAGGTCGGCGGCGACCGCGCCGCCAAGGCCGCCCCAATTGCCGCTCGGCCGTCCGGTCGCGACATTGAGGCTCGGATCGCTGATCGAAAAGCTCGCGAGCGAGAGGATGAGCCAGATCGCGAGCAGGATCATTGCCGCGCCGCCGGCGCGGCCGAGCATCGCCCGGAGCGCCTGCGACAGGCGTTGATTGAGACTGGCGGCGGCGGTCCTTCGGCGAACGGGTTTGCGCGGCATTTTGAGCTTGATTCTGCAGGATGCTCATCCTGCCACGCGCCGATCGTGAAAGGGTTAACGCCGATTAACGAACTTTGCTCACATCTTGGGCCGGGGGCTCGCCTCGCCCTTGAGGTCGAGCCCGGCGAGTTCGCGGTCCGGCGAGACGCGCACGCCGGCCGTGTAGCGAAGCAGCGTCCACAGAAGGATGCTCATGGTTAGCGAAAAGGCGCCGACGATCACGACGCCGGCGGCTTGGCCGAGATAGGTCGCGCTTTCGTTCGACCACGGAACGATCAGGGCGCCCCAGATCCCGCACAGGAGATGCGCGGGAAGGACCCCGACGGCGTCATCGACGCGGAAACGGTCGAGCAGGGGGCCGGTCACGGTCACGATGGCGCCGCTGAAGGCTCCGATGATCGCCGCCTGCCATAGCGCCGGCTCCAGGGGTCCGGCGGAGATCGCGACCAGTCCCCCGATCGCTCCATTGAGGAGGATGTTGAGGTCGGCGCGCTTGTAGATGATCTCGGTCAGCACGATGGCGGCGAGCACGCCCGCCGCGGCGGCGAGCTGCGCATTCACGATGACGCGCGAGAGCGCCATGGAGTCCGCCGCCGTTGTCATGCCCTCCTGGCCGCCGGCGAGGAGCGCGAAGAGGCCGAGCCAGACAAGCAGGCCGCCGACAGCAAGGAGCCCGGGATCGCCGGGCCGCTGCTCGCGCGGCTCTCCGCCGTCATAGCGGGCGAGACGCGGACCGACGATGACAGCGCCGGCGAGTGCGGCCCAGCCGCCGCAGGCGTGAATGAGGTTCGCGCCGGCGAAATCCGAGAATTTCCACGCGGCGGCAAGATAGCCCTCGCCCCAGACCCAGGAGGCGGCGATCGGGAAGATCAGCGCCGCATAAGCGGCGGCGAAAACAAGGAAGGGCCAGAAGCGGATGCGCTCGGCGACCGCGCCGGCGACGACCGCCATGCCGGTCGCGCCGGCAAGCGCGACATAGAGAAAGCGCGCGCTGTCGCTGCCAGGGTCGGCGTCCTTGCCGTTCGGGGCGAAGACCGAGAAGTCGCCGAGGAACCCGCCCGGCTCGACCGAGAAGACGAGGTTGTAGCCGACCAGCCAGGCCGCGAGCGAAGAAACCGCGACAAGCGCCACGGCCTTGAGCGCGCCGGCGCCCGCATTTTTCGGCCGCACCACCCCCGCCTCCCGCGCCGCGAAGCCGGCAAGGAGGAGCATCGCGCCGGCGCCCGCGGCAAGGGTCAGCAGCGTGCTGAAAATGAAGCGCGAGGATTCCGTCGCCGGCTGCAGTTCGACCGGCTCTTGCGCGCCGGCCGGCCCGGCGCCGAGAAGGACGAGCGCGATGATGGCGAGAGCACGGGTCATGCGGGATTCGATCTGCGGCAGGAGCGATCCTTAGACCGCTTCGCCGATGCCCCGTCCAGTGCGGCCGGCGTCCCCTGCCCCGCGCGGATCATTCGCCGCGCCTGCGGACGGCTGAAGCCGGCGCGGTTTTGGGGCAGACTCGCATGATGGAAAAAAAGTTCGATGCGATCGTCGCCGGCGGCGGCCTTGCGGGCGGGCTCGCAGCGCTCGCCCTTGCTCGCGCGGGGTTCTCCTGCGCAATGATCGATGCGCAGGACCCCGCGGTGTTGCGCAGCAGGTCTTATGACGGGCGGACGACCGCCCTCGCCTATGCTGCGGCGCGCGTCTTCCGGCGCCTTGGGCTCTGGGAGGCGTTCGCGGCCGAGGCCGAACCCATCCGCGATATTCTCGTGACGGACGGTTCGGGTCCGGGCCGAAGCGCCTCGCCCTTCTTCATGCATTTCGACAGCCGCGACCTCCCGTCCGGGGAGCCGCTCGGCTGGATCGTCGAGAACGAAGCCTTGCGCAACGCCATCTATGATGCGCTTTCCGCGCGCGGCGTCGCCGTCTTCGCGCCGGCGACTCTTGCGGCCGCTGAATTCGGGGCCGGCGAGGCGCGCGCCAGTCTCGCCGACGGCCGCCGGCTCGTCGCGCCGCTGATCATCGGCGCCGATGGGCGTCACTCGCCCTTGCGGAAGAGCGCCGGCATCAGGGTGAGCGCCTTCGAATACCCGCAGACGGCGATCGTCGCGACAGTCGCGCATGAACGTCCGCACAAGGGCGTCGCCCACGAATATTTCCTGCCTTCGGGTCCCTTCGCCATCCTGCCGATGACGCGGAACCGCGCCTCGCTCGTCTGGACGGAACGGCGCGAGGCGGCGCCCGCTTATCTCGCGCTTGACGACGACGCCTTCCTCAAGGCCATCGCCGCGCGCTTTGGCGGTTTTCTGGGGCCGATAAGCCTTGCGGGCCCGCGCTGGTCCTACCCGCTCGCCCTCCATGTGTCGCAGCGCTTCATCGCGCCGAGGCTCGCCCTTGTAGGCGACGCGGCGCGGGCCATTCATCCGATCGCCGGCCAGGGCTTCAATCTCGGCGTGAAGGACGTCGCCGCCCTCGCCGAGGTGCTTCAGGATGCGGCGCGGATCGGCCTCGACATCGGCGCGCTCGGCGTCCTTGAGGACTATCAGCGCTGGCGCGGCTTTGATTCATGGGCGCTCGCGCTCGGCACGGACGCCGTCAATCGTCTGTTCTCGAACGATTTGCCGCCGCTGCGGCTCGCGCGCGGTCTCGGACTCGCCGCCGTCAATCGCATGGGCCCCCTGCGGCGCTTCTTCATGCGCGAGGCCGGCGGCGATGTCGGCCGCCTGCCGTCCCTGATGTCGCCCG
>CAYTVQ010000236.1:0-4222 GCA_964441615.1 uncultured Caulobacterales bacterium
GCCGTGTGCTGAGGGATGACATCGCGGACGGCGACCCGCCGGCCGTTTCGCGCGCGATCCCATTAACCATTCCTAACGACGAAGCGTCTCGCCCTGGGCGCGCCGGAAGCGCTAGACTGTGCGTTTCGGCGTGAGGGCTGCGGAGGACGACATGGCGGGGCGCGCATACTGGAAGGGCTATCTGAAGCTCAGCCTCGTCGCCTGTCCGGTGAAGCTCTATTCGGCGACAGCGTCGGCCGCGAGCCGCATCTCCTTCAACATGATTCACAAGGACACGCGCAACCGCGTGCAGATGAAATATCACGACCCCGAACTTGGCGAGGTCGACCGCGCCGATCTCGTGAAGGGCTACCAGTTCGAGAAGGACAAATACGTCATCGTCACGGCCGAGGAGCTCGACGAGATCGAGATCGAGTCCTCGAAAACGATCGACATAGACGGCTTCGTCGACGCCGCAGACATCGATCCGATCTATCTCGACAGTCCCTATTACATGGCGCCGGACGGACCGGTCGCCGAGGAGACCTACGCCGTCATTCTCGAAGCGATGAAAGCGGCGAAAAAGATCGCGATCGCGCGCATCGTGCTCTCTGGCCGCGAGCGCCTCGTCGCCCTTCAGCCGCGCGAGGAGGGCCGGCTCAAGGGTTTCGTCATGACGACGCTGCGCACCGGCAAGGAAGTGCGCGCGGCGACCGACGCCTTCGAGGATCTGAAGGTGAAGATCGCGCCCGACATGCTCGCCATGGCGCGTCAGATCATCGGACAGAAGGAGATCGCCTTCGATCCCAGGGGATTCGTCGACCGTTATGAGGAAGCGGTGATGGCGCTCGTCAAATCCAAGATCGCGGGCGGCGCGCCGGTCATCGCCAAGGCGCCAGAGCGCGGCAATGTCATCAATCTCATGGACGCCTTGAAGCGCTCGATCGAGGAGGAGCGCCGCCCGCCGGCGCCCGCCGTCGCCAGGGCGGACGCCGCAAAGAAGTCCGCCGCCGCCAAACCCGCGAAAGCGGCGAAAGCAAAAGCCGCGAAAAAATCCGGCTGAAGCCTGAAACCGGAAAGCCCCCTCACCCCTCGCCCCTCTCCCCCGAAAACGGGGGAGAGGGAGAAGGAGGTCTCTAGACGCGCGCCGCGTCGATAAGGCGCTGCGCGCCCTTCTCCTGGAGCGCGGCGGCGACGGCGCGTCCGGTCTCGCGCGGGCGGTCGGCGGGGCCTTCATGTTCCGCTTCGATCATCTCGGCGCCGTCGAGGCTGAGGACGGCGGCCCTGAGCGCGAGCCGCCCGCCCGACAGCGTCGCATGGGCGGCGATCGGCGACTGGCAATGGCCGTTCAGCACCCAGAGCACTTCGCGCTCGGCGAGCGCCGCGGCGCGCGACGCCTTGTCATCGATCGCCGCGAGGCGGCGGCGCGTCTCCCATGCATCCGCCGGACACTCGACCGCGACGATCCCCTGCCCCGCCGAGGGCAGCATTTCGACCGGCGAAAACTCCCGCGCGATGCGATGCGCGAGGCCGACGCGCCTCAGGCCGGCCGCCGCCATGACGAGCGCGTCGGCGGGCCCGACGGCGCCGCCATCGGAGAGCTTCTGCAGCGCGCCTTCATCGAGTTTCCTGACGCGCGTATCGGCAGCGCCGCGGTAATGGATGATCGCGGCCCCGGGACAGAGGCGCCGCAGAAACGCCGCGCGCCGCACCGAGTCTGTGCCGATCTTCAAACCCGCGCCGTCGCCGAAGGCCGAAAGCGAGAGGCCCTGACGCAGCACCAGCGCATCTGCGGACGGCTCGCGCGCAAGAAAGGCGCCGATGACGAGGCCGGGCGTCTCCTCATCGCCCGGCATGTCCTTGAGGGAATGCATCGCGGCTTCGAGTCCGCCCTTCAGCATCGCCGCGCGCAGTTCGGCGACGAAGGCGCCGCCCTTGCCGCCATGCGCATCGAGGCGCGAAACGAGATCGCGGTCGCCCTCGGGCGTGAAGCGCGCTGCCTCGGGCGAGAGGTCGCTCCACGCGGCCTTGAGAAGCCGCGCGACCTCCGCGGTCTGCGCCAGCGCCATGGCGCTCGACCTGGTGCCGATGCGAAGCCTGATCACGCGACTAAGGCCCTGAGGCGCGAGATTGCTGCATGGGCCGAGCCGATCTCCGGCCTGTCCGCGGCGAGCCGCAGATCGCGCAGCCGTTCGAGCGAGGCGATGAGTATCGGCAGAGGCGGGCCCGACGCCGTCAGCTGCGCCATGTGCTTTTCATCGAGCGCGCCCGAGGGGCCGACGATGAAGCGCGCGACCAGTTCGTCGTGATGCATCGCGGCGGTGCGGCCATGCGCGGCGACGACATCAAGGAATGCGCGCGCATTCCGCTGGAACCAGTCCGATTTCGCCTGTGCCGGCGCCGCCTCCAGAAAGAGATCGAGGAAATTCCGCCGCCGCATGCAGTCGCGCAGCGACCGCTGATCCTCCGGGCGCATGAACAGCATCTTCTCGACCAGAAGCTGCGAATAATAGGGGTCATTGGCGCGGCAGAGCCCGAGCAGCAGGTCGATCTCGTTGATGCCCGAGAAGTCTCCGGCATTGGCGCCGCGATATTCGTTCCGCCCGACGCGGTAGGTCTTGTAATAGGGCCGCACGCTGTAAAAAAAACGGTCCGCGTCGAGCTGCGAGAACAGCACCGCATTGAACTTCGCGACGTCGTCGAGCGCGTTCCTCGCGTCCTCGAACAGCGTCTCGGCGACGGGGTGCGAAACGCCCAAGGGGCAGACGCGCATCAGGGCGTCGGCGGCGCGCTTGTAGGCGAGGATGCCGCGCGTGTTGTAGTCGATGAAGAGGAATTCGTCCTTCAGCGAGGTGAAGCTCTTCTGCCGGCCGTTCACGGCGCCGTTGTGGGTCGCGAGATGGCTGGTCGCAAAGCGCGGCACGACGCCGAGAGAGGCGGCGACATGGAGCCCGAGCGCAGAGGCTTCCTCATGGGGCGAGCGCATCTCGCGCGCCGGGTTCGTCAGTTCGTGACGGCGCAGCGCCGCCATATAAAGGCCGAGATCGCCGAGCATGTCGAAGGCGCGGTCGAAACCTTCGTCGGTGTTTCCCTCGTCTTTCAGGGCACGGACGAAAGCGCGGCCTTCCTCCAGAATCTGGGTCTTCAGCGCATCGCCGACGCCCTCGACGTCGGCGCGGTCCGGCCTTGCGAAATACATCTCTTCGAGCGCCGTATTGAGCTCGACAAAAGTCGTGCGGATCCAGCGGTCGAAGGCTTCGGCATTGCGGCTCATGGCGTTACACCAGCGCGATGGCGCGGACCGGGCTGCCCGATCCCTTCTCGATCTTCAGGGGCGCCGCGATGACGACGGCGCCGACGGGCGGCAGACGGTCGAGATTGGTCATGCACTGGAGGCCGTATTTGCCGGCGCCGTGCATGAAGTGATGGCAGGGATATTGCGGCTCGAAGCGGAAGGCCTGGCCGGCGTCGGTGCCGACCGTCTCGACGCCGAAGCCGATGACGTCGCGCGCGATCATCCACCGGACCGCCTCCGCGTCGGGCCCGGGCGAATGGCCGCCGTCGGCCTGCATGTTCGTATAGTTCTTCGGGTCCGCGATCTTCCGCCAGTCCGTTCGCATGAAGAGCCAGGCGCCTCTGGGCACGCGGCCATGGGCGCGCTCGAAGGCGTCGAGTTTCTCCGTAGTCAGAATATAGCCCTTGTCGGCGGCCGCCTCCTTCGTGCAGTCGACGACGCAGGCGGGCGCGATGAAGCGCGCGGGACGGATGGTGTCGGCGGCGTTCTCGGGAAGATCGCGCCCGGTGATCCAGTGAATCGGCGCGTCGAAATGCGTGCCGGCGTGCTCGCTCACCGTGAAATTGTTCCAGTACCAGGCGGGGCCGCGCGCATCGTAGCGGGAAATCTCGCTTTTGACGAAGGGCGAGGCCTGGCCGAATTCCGGCGGCAGGGTGATGGTCGGATAGTCGGGCCTCAAGGTCTCAGTGAGGTCGATGACCTCGACGGCCCCCGAGCCGAGGGCGGCGACGAGATCGGCGAGAACGGCTTTCGGCATGTCATCCTCCTCAGGGCGGCGTTCCTTATAGCGGGTTTTGCGAGCGGGCGAGCCTGCTGCGCAGGGCGTCGCGCGCCCCGATCGCGCGGCATGCGCAGGTCGATGCGGCCTCGCTCCCCTCTCCCGCTCCTTGAAGCGGAGAGGGGACGGGGGTGAGGGCCCGCCGGACGCCTGAAACCTGAAACCTGAAT
>CAYTVQ010000237.1:0-4170 GCA_964441615.1 uncultured Caulobacterales bacterium
CGGCCGCCAGTTCTGCGAAGCTCGAATAGCGGGCGACATCCACCGTGAGCTGCGTATTGCAGTTCCCGAAGAGATCGACGACCTCGCAGACCTTGTCGAAGAACTCGGCGCGCGAGATCGGGGTCGTGGCCGACTGGGCCTGGCCGGTGCGGATGACGCGCGCCGCCCGCGCCGCCGCCTGGTCCACGGCCGATGTGACGAAGAAGAAATAGCCGGCCTCGAGTATCGAGAATACGAGGGCGAGGAACACCGGAGCGACAATCGCGAACTCGACCGCCGTGGCGCCGCGACGATCCCTGGCGAGGCGTCGGGAAAGACCAAATGCCCTATTCTTCATATGGGTGATCCGGATCGAAGGAATACCGGACTTTGGCGCAATCCCGTTAACGGAGGGTCATTGCCAAGGCCCTCGCCGAGCGCCCGCCGGCCCGAATCCGGGCGTCGTTCTTTCCTTTGATTTGCGCGACGATTTTGCGCAGAAACTTTCGCGCTGATGCGCGCAGCCCCCAGTTTGGGCTGTCTCACTTCGGGAAAGGGGTCTTATGGTTCGGCTTGTCGGAAGTTTCGAGTTCGCGGGTCCCGCCACGCCGGCCGAAGCGCAGGTCTTCACCGATGGAGCCTGCCAGTTTCTCGCGCGCCTCGTCGACAGGTTCGCCGCCCGGCGCGAGGACCTCCTGGCCGCGCGCCGCGCCTGGCAGGCGCGGATCGATCAGGGGGCGCTTCCTGATTTTCGGGATGACACGGCGCGCGTGCGCTCCGCTGAATGGAGAGTGGCGCCCCTGCCGCCCGATCTACTCGACCGGCGGGTCGAGATCACGGGGCCCGTCGATCGCAAGATGATCATCAATGCGCTGAACGCCGACGTGAAAGTGTTCATGGCCGATTTCGAGGACGCGCTCTCGCCGACATGGCGCAACGTCGTCGAGGGCCAGGTCAATCTGATGGACGCCGTGCGTCGGACCATCAGCTATTCCGATCCCGTGTCAGGAAAGACCTATGCGCTCGGCCCGAAGCCGGCGACCCTGATTGCGCGCGTTCGCGGCCTTCACCTCGATGAAAAGCATGTGACGTTCAACGGCAGGCCCATTCCCGGCGGCCTCATGGATTTCGCGCTCTACCTCTACCACAATCACGCCGCGCTGAAGGCGATCGGCTCCGGTCCCTATTTCTACCTGCCCAAGCTCGAGCATTGCGAAGAAGCGCGCTGGTGGAACGACGTTTTCGTCGCGGCGCAAGGAATGCTCGGCCTGCCGGTCGGCACGGTGCGCGCGACCATGCTCATCGAAACGCTCCCCGCCGTCTTCGAGATGGATGAGATGCTCTTTGAGCTTCGGGACCATGCCGCAGCGCTCAATTGCGGCCGCTGGGACTACATTTTCAGCTACATAAAGACGCTGAAGCGGCATCCGGACCGGCTGCTCCCGGACCGCCACGCGGTCGGCATGGACAAGCCCTTTCTTGACGCCTATTCGCGGCTGCTTGTCCGCACCTGCCATCGCCGCGGCGCGCTCGCCATGGGCGGCATGTCGGCCTTTCTGCCGGCGAAGACGCCGGAACAGGACGCGATCAACAAGGAGAAGGTCCGAGCGGACAAGGAGCGTGAGGCGATGAACGGCCATGACGGGTCGTGGATCGCTCACCCCGCGCTCGCCGAGACGGTGAACCGCGTCTATTCAGCGGCGTTCAGACCCGGCAAGACCAACCAGCTCGACGTCTCGCGCGCCAATGACGGGCCGATCACGGCCGAGGACCTTCTCGCCCCGCCTGACGGCCCGTTCACCGAGGAAGGCGTCCGCGCCAATATCCGCGTCGCCCTGCAATATATCGAGGCCTGGCTTGGCGGCCTCGGCGCAGTCGCCATTTACGGCCTCATGGAGGACGCCGCGACGGCCGAGATTTCGCGGGCCTCCATCTGGCAGTGGATCAGACACGGCGTCGTCCTCAAGGGCGGGCGCGCCATGACCGCCGATTTCTTCCGCGCCGCGCTTGAGGAGGAAGCCGAAGTCGTTCGCCGGGAGCTCGGCGAGGCGCGGTGGCGGTCGGGACGGTTCGCCGAAGCCTCGCAGCTCCTTTCGGAGCTTTGCCTGCAGGAGGAGTTTGCCGAGTTCCTGACGCTCGGCGCCTATCAGCGCCTGTAAAGCCTCGCGCCCGGATTCGGGCAAAGCCGCGCACGGCTTGCGCAACGCCGCTCAAGCTCGGCGCAAAAAACGCCCCCGGCGTGCGGGGGCGTTTTCAATCCGTCTCTGGCTGGTCCAGGTTCTGCGAATCGCGAGCCGGAACGGCGCCAGATTCTTGAGTTATCGTGCACTCTGGCTGCGGATCAGTTGGAATGCGCCGTCACGCGGGGCGATTGCAGGCGCTTCTCGCCGCCCACGGCCGCCTGGAAGATGACGCCGCCGCCGCTGTCGCCCGAGACCTCGAAGGCTTCCGAGAACGCGCCATTCGAATCAGTCCTGACGGTCCCCACAAGCACCATCTCGTTGCCGTTCGGCCCGCGATAGATGCTGACTTCCTGATTGGCGGGGAGCCCTTCGCCGGTGACGGTGACCTCTTCTCCGGGACCGACGACGCGCTTGTTGATCATCAGCAGCCTGCGCGGCGCTTCCTTTTCCGCGGCCTGCTGGGCGGGCGTCATCTGATAGGGCATCACCGTGGTGACGTCGTAGACGACGCCGGAGCCGGCGCCCGCATGACCATAGTTGTAGGGCAGGCCGCCCGAAACGGCGCCGGGGCCTGGCGCCGGCGTCGTCGCGCCGAGCGGCTGACCAATGGCATTGGACGTCGAGGGGATCCACACTTTGGTTCCCGCCTGAACATAGCGCCAGTCAACATTCGGATTGACGTTGGCGACCGCAGCGGCGGACACCAGATGGCGCGCAGCGATATCGTTCAGCGTGTCCCCAGGCTGGACAACATAGGCGACCGCCGCGTGGCTGGCGCCGGCGATGGGCTGATGTTGCGACAGCGCCGCCTGCACAAAGGCCGCGCGCTCGGGATTGTAGGTCTGCGGCACTTCGATGATTGCGCCTTCGCCAATGTGGCGCGCGTCGCGGATCGACGGATTGTAGGCAAGAAGCACGGAAACCCTGACGTCGCACAGCTGCTCGACGTCATAAAGATTCTCATAACGGGCGATCTTGACAAAACGCTCGCAGGCGCCGTCGAGCTGTTCAGCCTGGGCGCCCGGGAACATCTGGTGAGCGCGGCGGGCGCCTTCGATGCCGTCGAAGGAGGCAAGGTTGAGGGGCGCCTGCCCGGCGCTTGCGCCGTAAGGGGCCTGCGCGAAGCTCGGCGGGGCGGCCGGAGCAAGCGCCAGTTCGACCTGGCGGGTTTCAGGGCGCGTGTTCCTGACAAAATTATCCCGATACAGACGATCGGAATTCACGTCGTGGCCCGCATAGGTCCGCGGACCATCGGCCGCGCTTTGCGTCCCCGTCGTCGCACAGCCGGCAAGAAGCGCCAGAGCGCTCGCCCCGCCAAGGACCGTCGCCGATTTCATGCCGAAAGCCATACCAATCCCCTCATTTCTCCAGCGCAACACTTCGCGCCAGCCACACCATGCCGGCGCCCCTGCCGACAGGGCCGCTGGCGCAAGGTTAACACATTTCGACAGTCCCGCGCCAAAGGAATTGCGGGGGGAATCCGCCCCACCGTTGCAAACCGGCATCACGGAGGATCCTTGTTAATCCCCTGAAATTGCCGCCTTTTTCTGGGCCGGCGCGAAGTCCGCTTGATCCCATGGGCTGCGGCGCCGCGGTCATGGCGGCAGACGCCAGACCGGATCTCAAGATCGCGCTATTCGGCCGCCCCGGCCTGGGACGGCGGCGTCCAGCGCAGGACGGGATTTCTCGCCGCCGCGGTTTCATCCAGCCGCCGGCGCGGCGCAAGATGAGGAGCGTCTTTCAGCGTCTGGTCGCCGGCCTTTGCGCGGCGCGCGATCGACAGCAGCGCATCGCAGAAAAGATCGAGTTCCTGCTTCGATTCGGACTCCGTCGGCTCGATCAGCATGGCCCCATGCACGACCAGGGGAAAATACATCGTCATCGGATGATAGCCCTCGTCGATCATCGCCTTTGCAAAATCGATGGTTTCGACGCCAGCACCCTTGAGAAAGGAATCATCGAACAGGGCCTCATGCATGCAATGCCCCGGAAACGCCGGCGTCATTTC
>CAYTVQ010000238.1:0-4166 GCA_964441615.1 uncultured Caulobacterales bacterium
CACTATCTCGGCCTGCAATATGTGCCGGGACCGCTGACGGCGTTTGAGGGCGTCTTCAAGCTGCCCCCGGGCCACGTCCTTGAGATTGCGCCCGGCCGGCGCGCCGAGCCTCGCCGCTACTGGGCCCTGCCCCCGCCGATGGACAGGCCGGTCGAACCGAACCGCAATCTTGCCGCCGAAGCGCGCGACCTGCTGGCTGAGGCGGTGCGCCGCCGTCTGGTCGCGGACGTCCCAGTCGGCGCGTTTCTTTCAGGGGGCATCGATTCCTCCACTACGACCGCGCTGATGGCGCTCGAGCGCAAGGGGTCGCCGATCAAGACCTTTTCCATCGGCTTTGAGGAGTCGGATTACGATGAGCGCCGGTTCGCGCGCATGGTCGCGCAGCGCTACGGGGCCGACCATCACGAGGAGATGGTGAAGGAGGACGCCGCCGATCTCCTTCCGAAGCTCGTCTGGCATTACAACGAGCCCTTCGCGGATTCTTCCGCCGTGCCGATGTTCTATCTCTCGCGTCTCGCGCGCCGGCATGTGACGGTCGCGCTGTCCGGCGATGGGGGCGACGAGTTTTTCCTTGGTTACGGCCGCTACGCGACCTGCATGGACTACGAATGGATCGGCGGCGTCCCGAAATTCGCACGGCGCGCCGCCGGCATAGTCGCGGCGAAGATGCCCTCCTTCCTGGCCCGCCGCCGTTATTTTTCCGGCGCGCGACGGCTCCTCCAACTCGCCTCGGATTCGGCGGCCGCCCGCTACGAGCCGACCATCGCCTATTTTCATGACGCCGATAAAAAAGACGCCTACGGAGCGACGCTCGCGCCTTACCTGGAGAAGAGCGCGCTCCGGCTGCTCGATCCCTATTTCGAGGAGTCGCCGAATTTCCTCGCGGGCGCGGCCTGGACCGATATTCACACCTATCTGCCCGACGACATCTTCGTGAAGGTCGATGTCGCCACCATGGCCTATGGCCTCGAAGCCCGAGCGCCCTTCGTCGACAAAGAGCTGATGGAGTGGGCGGCGGCGATCCCGTCCGGCGCTAAAGTCGTCAATCGCGAGCTGAAATATATCCTAAAGAAGGCCGCAGAGCCGCTGCTGCCGCACGATGTCATCTATCGCCCCAAAATGGGCTTCGGCGTGCCCATCGACCACTGGTTCCGGCGCAATTTCGCGACGCTCGCCCGCGACACGCTGATGTCGAAGAAGGCCTTGTCGCGGGGGCTCCTGCGCTCTGACTATATCGATCGTGTGCTGAAAGAGCATGCGAGCGGCGAACGCATGCACCAGACGCGGCTCTGGGCCATGCTCATGCTCGAAATGTGGTTCGACATGTGGATCGACAGGGAGCCCGCCTTGAGCGAGTCCCATGCGCGGGTGCTGCCGCGCGAGCTTGGGCCCGCGCGGGAAGAGCGCCGCGCCGCGATCGGGGCCTGATCAGGCGCCGCGCCTCACGACGTAGAACCCGCCCGTATCGGCGAGATGGGGACTTGCTGCGAGGCGGCGCTGCTCCGGCGAGCCTCGTGCGAGCTTCTCGCGCAGCTCCGCGACATAGGCCGGGTCCGCCGACTGGCTTTGATGGCTGACGATTTCGAACCCCGCCTTGCGAAAGGCCGCGTCGTAATCCTCGCGGCGGCGCGTCGAGCCGTATTCGTGGTAGGCGGATTTGGAAAGCGACAGAAACTCATCAGGACTCATCAAGAGGTGATCAAGCGGCCGGTCGAAATTGCGGTGATCGCGAAAGTCGATCTGATGGAAGCCGATCCCCCCGGGCTTGGTCGCGCGCGCGCACGCTTCCAGGGAGCGCTCGATGTCGGCCACATGCTCGAGAACCGCATTCGAAAACACCGCGTCGAACCGACTCTTGAAATCCTTATCAAGAGATTCCGCAGACTGACGGACGAGTTCCACGGGGCCGTCGTTATAACCCTTATCGGCGAGCCGCCTGACAATGGCGGCGTCGCCTTCCTTGTCTTCGGCCGCGATCCTGTCGGCGAGAAGGCGATAATACTCGTCATGATAGCCGGCCTCGAAGGGCGCAAGCCAGCGATCCGCGACCGCGACGCGCGCGCCGTGGGCGGCCAGATACGCCATCGGCCCGAAGGCGATGCCCGGCCCGATTTCGAGCGCCGCCGCGCCTGCGGGATTTAGTCCGTTGGAGCGGAGCCAGTAGAGATAGGTGCGTCCGGTCCCAAGGCCGTACTCGACATCCGCCGCTATTGCTTTCGGGTCGCGGTTGCGGGCGGCAAGGTTTGACGGCGCTTGCCGCCGCGGCCGGAACGGCGCCGCGAGCCTTCGGCCGAGGTCGATCAGGCTATTGAGCATGACGCACCTAAGCCAAGCCCCGCGTCTCGGGCAACCGGCCGCGCCCCGCCGAACGCAGCCCCCCCTCATAGGCGCCGATCATGTCGGCGAAGGTCCACCCCTCGACCAGGGCGGCGCGGGCGGCGGCGGCAAGTTTCGCACGAAGCCCCGGGTCGGCGGCGCGCGCGATCTGGCGCGCCAGCGCCGCGGTGTCGCCGGCCTCATAAAGCAGAGCCGACGTCCCGTCTTCGAGGCGCTCCGCCGCGCCGCCGACGCGGGTTGCGACAATCGGCACGTCGGCGGCGGCCGCCTCGAGAAATACGCGAGGAAAGGCCTCGGCGCGCGCCGTATGAACGAGAAGGTCGGCGCCGGCGAGCGCGCCGGCGATCCCGTCCGTCTCGCCGGCGAATGCCGCCTGATTCGCCAGCTCCGGCGCAAGCCGCAGCTCCATTCTTGCGCGATAGCCCTCGTGGTCGCGTCCGATAAACGTCACGCGGACCGTCTTGCGAAGTCCTGGATCGAGCTGTCCAAGCGCCTCAATGAGGTCGATCTGGCCCTTGCGCTCGCAAAGCACGCCTACGGACAATATGTTGAAGGAGTCATTCGTCGCCCTCAGCGTCGGCGAGCCCGATGCAAGGGAAGCGGGCGCGTTGTAAACGACGCGCCTGCGCTCAGCCGGCGTGAAGTCGCTCCAGGCATTGGCGGCGGCCCGCGCCACGAAAACGACGCTTTCCGGATAGCTGAAGGCCGCAAGCGCGCGGGCGGCGACATGCGTGTGGCGGTCGGCGAGACGCAGGCGCCAGTCTTCGCCCTCGCGAATGTTCCAGAGCGATGGAAGCCCGGCGATGCGGGCCGCGTCGATCGCGGGAAAGGCGTCGAGGGTGTTGGCGTAGACGACCGCTGGGTTCAGCGCGCGCAGCCGCGCCGCGAGCGCCGCGGCATCCTCCTCGTACCACGCAGGAGTCGCCGAGCGCGCCGTGAGCTCCGGCCAGCATTCGATCCGGATTCCCGCGGCGCGATAAGCATCGGCCAGCGGACCCTCGCTCGGGGACGCGCAAAGCAGCCGCCAGCCCCTGTCGGCGAGGCCGCGCGCCAGTTCGAGCTGGCTCATTGGCGCGCCGTCGCGGCGCAGATGCGGCGAGATCATCAGGAGCTGCGGCGAATCCAGCGTGGGGGCCGGCGCTGGAGGTCCGGCGGGACGCGGCAGCGGCGCGAGGCCATCGGGGAGCGGCGGGCGCTCGCCCGTCACCGCTTCCCTGAGGCGCCTTGCGAGCGCGGTCCAGTCGCCGGCGGCGGCGAGCACGAGGCCCGCTTTCCCCGAATTCAGGGCGCGCGAGAGCATGAAGGCGAGGCTCCTCGAATTCCGCAGCGGCCTTTATGTTTTTCTACGAGGCCCGCTCTGCATTTCAAGCTGCAAAAGCTGACAAGCTTGCATTCGCCCGCACCGTCGACCAATAACTCGCGCGGCAGATGGCGCTATTCCGACATTCGCAATGACAATCGAAACTTGGCGCTGGCGCCTGAAATCGGCGGTGAACGCCGCTTTGCTGTCGATGTCGGACGACCACATCGTGCGCCGCATGTATCGCGGCGTTCGGCGCGCGCCCGGGGTCACCTCGCTTTGGCGCGCCATAGCCGGCGGACCGATTCCGGCCTGGAGTTCGGTCAGACGCTATGTCCGCGAGGGGGGCGAGTTCCTGGATTCAGGCGCGGCGGCGGCCGAGCGACCCGCGCCCGCCTTTGACGATGAACCCTATTTTCCGGACTTGCTGTCGCGGATCGCGGAGGCGCGCGCCTCATATGAACCGGTCGTGAAGCGCGTAGTTCTGGTCAATAACGGCCTCGCCGCGGGCGGCGCCGAGCGCCAGATC
>CAYTVQ010000239.1:0-4148 GCA_964441615.1 uncultured Caulobacterales bacterium
ATCCACGGCTTCATAACACGCGACTACAAACGCAACGCAGAGGTGCATTTCGAGGCCGGTTATGTGGGCCCCGGACACTCGATCGACGCCTTCGCGACGGCTCTGCGCTCCGTCGGCGAACCCCTGTTCGGCAAAAGCGCCGACGCCGTCGACATGAGCCGCGTGCTGCAGCAGCTCTTTGACGTGACGGCGCTGTTCGACATGCATTTGCGCCCCGAACTCATTCTCCTCCAGCGCACCATGGTGGCGGTCGAGGGCGTCGCCCGCGCGCTCGACCCCGCGATCAATCTCTGGGAGGCGGCGACGCCGGTCGTCAAAAGCTACATCGCCGACGAAATCGGCCCGCGCCGGCAGGCGCGCCGCCTGCGTGACGCGACCATGAAGGCGCTCGAGATCGCGCCGCGCCTGCCCGCCTATGTCGAGCGCCTGGGCAAGGCTGCGGCTGAGCTGTCCGCGCCGCGCGACGCGGCGGACATCCCGGCCATGGTCGCGCTGGTCCGGCAGGAGAGCCGTCTGACGCGCTGGCTCCTGCTTTTCGCAGGTCTGAGCGCCCTTATTCTCGCCGGCGCCGTCGTCTTCCGCTAAAATTGTCCGTAACTGGAGAACATGATTTTCTGCGTCTTGGCGGAAGATGACCCCCGTTGTTGTGGGAGGCCGCCATGTTCGGTCTGAAGCGGGCGTTCGCCAGAAAAGCCGAACCGTCGGGAGAGACTGTCACGGCGCGCCTTAACGCCCGCCTGCAGCCGCTCGATCGCGGGGAGTATTTCGAGCACCCGCTTGGTGAAGCACTCAGGAAGGAGGGGCTCGGCGAGGTGACCGGCGGCGGCACGCAGCTCGCAGACGAGCCCGCCGGCATCGCCTTCTGCGACCTCGAACTCCAGTTGCCGGAACTGTCAGAGGCCGTCCTTGCGGGGATTATCGCGCGACTTGACGCGCTCGGCGCGCCGAAGGGCTCCAAACTCATCATCGAGGCGACGGGGCGCGAAATCCCCTTTGGCAGATTCGAGGGTCTTGCCCTCTACCTCGACGGGACCACGCTCCCGGATGAAGTCTACCAGTCATGTGACATCAACCAGGTCATCGCCGAACTCGGCCGGCTGATGGGTGATAAGGGGGCCTTCCGCGGCTATTGGGAGGGATCGAAAGACACCGGCCTTTACTGCTACGGACCTTCTTTCTCCGAAATGGCCGCGGCGATCGCGCCGCTCCTCGCCGCCTATCCGCTGTGTCAGGGAGCGAGGGTCGAACAGATCGCCTGAGGCTCCTCGAGAGCCCGTCCCGTGCTAGGCTCGCAATCATGTCCGAGCCTCAGATCATCGACGCCACCGGATATCGGTGTCCGCTTCCAGTGCTCTTGATGGAAAAGGCCCTGCGTTCCCTGCCGCGGGGAGCGCGCCTCAAGATCGTCGCCGACGATCCCCTCGCCGCTGTCGATATTCCGCATTTCTGCCGGGAGGCGGGGCATCTGGCGGAGAAGATTCCCTCCGATCCGGCCGTTTGCGTCTTTCTGGTCACGGCCAAGGGAAATAAGGGCGGTTAGAGCGGGCGCGGGCAGCGGGTTTTCCCGCCACAGGGGCGCCATTTTCTGCCCGATAATGGTAAATCAGCCGCTGGAGATGCAGGCCGCGCCGTGCTTTAATGAAGGTTGACGCCGTCTTCGGGTCCGGGTGCCGGTCGCGCCAGGGGAAGGCGGTCGGTCGAGGGAATGCCTCGCCGAGGGGAGTCTGGGGTTATGAGGGAAATCAACGTGACCGTTTCTGTCGGATTGCGCCGGACGCTTCAATGCGCCGCGGCTGTTACGGCGTTGTCGCTTGCGATCGCGGGCCCTGCGTCGGCGAAGTACGAGGACGGCGTCGAATACTTCAAGCGAGGCATGTATGATCTCGCCATCGACACCTGGGAGAAGGACGCCGTCGCCGGCGATGTCCGCGCCAAAAAGGCGCTTGGCGACGTCTACTCCGACAATATCTGCGCCCAGAAGGAGGCGGAGCGCATCGCGCAGAAGGGCGTCGTCCCGAGATCTGTGACGCCGCCGCCCTCAAAGGTGGTTCCGGTCGATAATGTCAAGGCGCTGAAGTGGTACATCCTTGCCGCCCATCACGACTTCGCGGTGATCGCTAATCCGACGGCGGATGAAGTCAGAGCGCAGGTTGTCGCCAATGGCTGTCTGCCTTACGTCCGCGAAGTGATGACGACGGGCGATGTCGCCAAGGCGGAAGATCTCGCAGCCAAGACCTTCGAGCGCGGCTCGCCGCGCGATCTCTACAATCTCGGCCTCATGTATCAGCGCGGCGCCGGCGTCCGGAAGGACAACACGCGGGCGCTGATGCTGTTCGAACTCGCCAAGACCAAGGGCGTCGGCGAGGCGAGCCAGGCTTTCGAGAAGCTCGAACTCATCACCGACCCGTCGGAAGAGAAGTCGGCGCGCGAACTGGTGGTCGCGTGGCAGCCGCCGCTGCCCGAACTCTATGACAAGAACCCGCCGCATCTGCAGGAAATCGAGCGCCTCCGCAGAGAGCTGGACGAACTGCGCAATCAGGACGCGCTGCAGGCGGTTTCGGACATAGACGTCGAACTCATCCAGCGGGCGCTGAAGGCGCTCGGCTTCTATTTCGGCGCGGCCGACAACAAGATGGGGCCCGACACGCGCGCCGCCATCCGCCGCTTCCAGTATTCGCTCGTCTCCCGCGATACGGACATGAGCGATGAGGACAAGGAGGCGGTGAAGACCGGCGTCCTCACCGCCAAGCAGACCGTGAAGCTGGTGGATCTGGCCGCCCGCAGCGAACATCCGATGTCGCAGTATGTCTATGGCATCATGCATGTGCGCGGCGTGGGCGTCGTCCAGAATGGCGACGAGGCCGTGAAGTGGCTCAAGAAGGCTGCGTCCGCGGATCTCGCTATCGCGAACTATGCGCTTGGCGTGATCTATCGCGACGGCACCACCGGCCTCAACGAAGTCCAGCCCAGCAAGGTCGAAGCCGCGAAGTATTTCGCCAAGGCGTTCGCGCTCGGCTACAAGCCCGCCGGCGACGCTCTGAAGCTGCTTGAGTTCGAAGCGCCGCGGCAGTCGGATTAGTAGGAGGGGCTACATGAAACGCACATTCACCATCGCCGTCGCCGGAGGTCTGTCCCTCCTCGCGGCCGGCTACGCCGCGGCCCAGTCGCTGGGCGGGTTCCCGATCCGAGAGCCCGGCGCTCAAACCGGCGGCAGCGGCGCTCCTGGAACGGCAAAGCCGGCGAAAGGCCCGATGCAGATCGTCGTCGACGCCAATGGTCCGGGTCCGTACAAGACCATCTCCGCCGCGGTCAATGACGTCGCAGAAGGCGGCATGGTCTATGTCATGCACGGCGTCTACAACGAGTCGGTCACCATCAAGAAGTCGATCCTGATCCAGGGCGACCGAGGCCCAGGCTCCGGCGTCGAGATTGTCGCGCCGGCCAACGAGCCCTGCATGAGCTTCGCGCCGACCATCGGCACGTCGCACGCCGTGGTCGCCAATATCTCGATGCAGTCGAAGGTGAACTCCCGTCCGAGCGCGTGCCTCGACATCGGCTCGGGCGTGTTCACCCTGCGCGAAAGCAATGTGATGGGTTCTACGCTCGCGCCTTCGGTCCGGGTGGCCGGCGGCACCGCCGTTCTGGAGAAGAACACGATCGCCCAGGGCTCGCAGGGCATCGTGCTCGCTCAGCCCCACACGCTGTCGCAGACCTTCATCGTCGACAACAAGATCACCGGCAACCAGGTCGGCGTCGACATCACCAATGTCAGCCGCGGCGACGTGGTGGTTTCGGGCAACGAGATCTTCAAGAATCTGTCCAAGGGCGTCGCCTCGTCCGGCTATGGCGCGACCACGCTCATCGGCAACAAGATCCGCAACAACACGGGCTCCGGCGTCATGCTCGAGCGCTACACCAAGCTGGCGCTCATCCGGTACAACGAAATCGTCAGCAATGACGGCGACGGCGTCGAGATACCGAGCGGGGTCAATGGCCTCATCGAGGAGAATCAGATCGTCGGCAATCGCGGCGCTTCGATCGTGATCCATTCGGGAGCGTCGCCGAAGATCACCAACAATGTGATCTCGAACAATGGCGGCGACCGGCCCGGCAAGGACGATCCGACGCACAAGACCTCCGGCACTCCG
>CAYTVQ010000240.1:0-4140 GCA_964441615.1 uncultured Caulobacterales bacterium
ATTTCGATCCAATGCCGACCGCCGCCGCCGCGGCCAGCGGCCAGACGTGATCGGAGCGCAGCAGAAGCGAGAAGGAAAGCGACGTGATGAGCGCGCTCTTCCAGTCGAAGCGAATGGCGTTGAGACAGGAGCCGATCCACTGCGCGGCGAGGCAGGTCGCCGCGATCGTCGTCATTTGAAGGGCGGAGATCTGGAATTCGCGCGTCGCGAGCCCGACGCCGAGGATGAGCGCCTGCCCGAACATCTGAAAATAGCGGGCGTCGCGAAGGTCGGGGAGGAGGCGGCGGCGGGACATGTCTCGCATGGTCGGGGAACGCGCTTCCAGCATCTTGATCCGATCGCCTGCCGCCATCAATGCGCCCGACGCGAGTTGAGGGGAAGAATGGGGCGCAAATCCGGCGCCGCCTCGGTCGTTTCAAGGATAGGGAGCCTGGAGGCGCCGCGCGCGGGTTTGCCGGCGCGCGCGCTTTTGGCTAAAGCGCGGCGTCCGAAAATGAAGGCGAAAACCGATGGCGCATCCCTTGTCAGGGGCAGACCTCCGCACGCTCGCGGCTGTCATCGGCCGGGCGGGTCCGCCTGAAAAGCGGGCGGCCGGGGCGATGATCGGCCTCGCGGCATTGGCGCGCTTTCCCTTCTCGACCGCCGAGAAACTCCTGATCGAGAGCCGTCTCCCGGCTGCGGATGCGCTGCCGCCGCCGGTCTTCATCCTCGGCCATTGGCGCTCCGGCACCACGCATCTCTACAATGTGATGGTGAAAAGCGGCGCTTACGCCTTCGTGCCGCCGGTCGCGACCGGACTGCCCTGGGATCTTTTCGGGCTGGCCCGCGTTTTCCGGCCACTGCTCGAAAAAGCCCTCCCGAAGCGCCGTTTCATCGACAACATTCCCGTGACGCCGGACAGTCCGCAGGAAGACGAAATCGCCGTCGCCAACATGTCGGAGCTCTCTTTCTATCACGGCATCTATTTTCCGCGCGCCTTCTCAGATCTTGTGCGCAGGGGCCTCTTCTTCGACGGCTGCACGCCGTCAGAAGTCGCGCGCTGGCGGGAGCGTTTCGTCTATCTGATGCGCAAGCTGACCCTGCTGCAGGACGGCAGGCCGCTTCTGATCAAGAACCCGGTCTATACCGGGCGGCTCGCCATGCTCCGCGAGATATTTCCGGAGGCGAAGTTCATCCACATCCATCGCAATCCTTATGACGTCTTCGTCTCGATGCGGAATTTCTACCAGAAACTTCTGAAGGAGTTCGCGCTTCAGGGCTATGACCACGTCGATATCGACGAGACCATCCTTTATGTCTACGAGCGCATGATGCGCGCGCTCGAGAAGGACGCCGCGGGCCTTCCCGCCGACCGCTATATGGAGATCCGCTACGACCGTCTGGACGCCAGCCCCCTTCAGTGTCTTTCCGACATTTATTCGGTCCTGTCGCTGCCCGGATTTGACGCCGCCAGACCCCGTTTCGAGGCCTATCTTGCGTCGGTGAGGAGCTTCGAGAAGAATAGGTTCTCCTACTCGGACGAGGCTGCGGCGAAGGTCGAGGCGAGGCTCATGCCCTTCATCGAGAAATGGGGCTATGCCCGGCCCGGCGCGGCCCCGAGGACCGAAGGGCGGGAAGAGACGACGCGAGGGGAGGCGGAAGGTCATGTTGCGTAGCGCGAGCGTCATCGGCGCGGCGGCGCTTTGCGCGTCCTGCGCGGCTCAATCCTCCGTACCGGCGTCGCCGCCGACATACGCCGCCGAAAGCTGTTCGCGCGTCGCTCTCGTCGATGCCGCGAGCGGCGAGAGGATTCGGGGCGCCGAGGACCTCGCGGTCGATTCGGGCGGCGACCGCCTCATCGTGTCGGCGCATGACCGGCGCGCAGTCGCAAGGGCCGTGTGGGCGCAGGCCGCGCAGGCGCCGCAGGGCGGCGTCTACGCTGTCGCCTTTGACGTTCTGCGCGCCGGCGCGGGCGAAGCGGCGGCCTCGCCCCTCATCGCGGCGGGCGCCGTCGCCGGCGGCCTTCGCCCGCATGGCGTCGTATATATACCGCAGACGGACGAAATCGCTTTCGTCAATCGCAGCTATCAGAAAATCAATGGCCGGCGGCGCCTCCAGTCGAACATAGTTCGCGCCTCCGCCCGTGAGGGCGGATCCGTCCATGCGGACGCGCCGTCGCATTGCGCGGCCAATGACCTCATCGCTGATGACGTCGGACTGCTCGTCTCGTTCGACCATGGCGCCTGCGACTGGCGCCGTTCGGTTGAAGACGTCTTCCGGCTGCGCCGGAGCGGAGTCGCCGACGCAAAAGGGGCCGCGCTGTTCGACAGCGCCGCCTACGCCAATGGCCTCGCCCGGCTCGACGACGGCGCGCTCGCCATCGGCGCAACACGCGAGAATGCGCTCCTGATCCTTGCAGGTCCGGGCGATATGAACGAGACGCGGCGCATCGCGCTTCCCGGCGGGCCGGATAACCTGACAACCAGCGGAGAGAAAATCATCGCCGCGGTTCATCCCTCGACGATGCGGCTTGCCGCCGCGCTGAGACTGGGGCTTGGAAAGGCGCCCTCGCGGGTCGTGAAGGTTGATCCCGCGAGCGGCGCCATGGAGCTTCTGTTCGATGATCCGACCGGGCGGGTCTTTTCGGGGGCGACTGTCGCCGTCGAGCGCGAGGGGGCTCTCATTCTCGGCTCCGCGACCGATGAAGGCCTTCTCGTCTGTCGCAGCGCCGAGCCCGCGAGACCGTGACGCTCAATCTCGTCACCGGCGGCGCCGGCTTCGTCGGCCGCCATCTCGTCAGGGCGCTTGAAGATGCGGGCGAGCGCGTGCGGTCGTTCGATCTCGCGGGCGGCGTCTGTGACGAGGAAGTCGTTGGCTCCGTGACTGATCCCGCCGCGGCGGCGCGGGCGACGGAAGGGGTCGATGCGATTTTTCATCTTGCCGGCAACGCGCAGCTCTGGGCGCGGGATCCGTCGGTGTTCGACAGGGTCAATCGCGGCGGAACCGAAGTCATGCTCGAGGCTGCTAAGAAGGCCGGCGTCCGGCGCTTCGTGCACTGCTCAAGTCTGACGACCCTTGTCGGGAAGAAGACGCCGAAGCGCGCGTCCGCATCGAACGAAGCGGAGCGGCTGGAGGAGCGCGACATGCTTGGGGCCTATCCGCGCTCCAAGCTCGCCGCGGAGCGCGCGGTCGAGCGGGCGGCGCGGGAAGGACTCGACGCCGTCATCGCCCTGCCGACCGAGCCGCTCGGTCCCGGCGATGAAGGATTGACCCCGCCGACGCGCATGATCCTCGATTTCGTGCGGGGTGCGACGCCCGCCTATATAGACTGCACGCTGAACTTTGTGCCGGTGAGGAGCCTCGCCCTCGGGCTCATCGCGGCGCGCGATCGGGGCCGCCGGGGCGAGCGTTATCTTCTTGGCGGGGAAAACGTGCGTATGGGCGAGCTTCTTGCCGCGATTTCGCGCGCGACCGGTCGGGCCGGGCCGAAAACGAGGCTGCCGATCGCGGTCGCCTATGTTGCGGGATTCTTCGATAGCTTCCTCATCGCGCCGGCGACGGGCAAGGCGCCGAGAGCGCCCTTCACCGGAGTCCGCCTCGCTGCGCGCCCCGTGGAATTTTCCTCGGAAAAGGCCGCGCGGGACCTCGGGTGGCGCGCGACGCCTTTCGAGCCCGCGCTGGTCGAGACGGTCGACTGGCTTACTGAGCGCGGACTGGCCAGGATCTGACGGTTTGGCCGCGGACCCGCAGCTATCGCCCTGCATCGCGTCCGGCTCTATATGGGCGCCATTCCGACGGGAGATTATCCGATGACCGCGATCGCCTTTATCGGCCTTGGCAATATGGGCGGCCCCATGGCCGCCAATCTTGTGAAGGCGAAACACGCCGTCGCCGCTTTCGATCTGTCGCGCGAGGCCCGCGCGCGCGCCGTGGAAGCGGGTTGCAGGGAGGCTTCGAGCATCGCCGAGGCCGTGAAAAGCGCCGACGTCGTCGTCACCATGCTGCCGGCCGGCAAGCATGTGAAAGCGGCGTATACGAATGAAGACGGCGTCTTCGCGAACGCCCGACAGGGCGCGCTCCTCATCGATTGCTCGACCATCGATGTCGAAACGGCTCGCTACTGCATTAGCGAAGCGAAGAAGGGCGGCTTCGACATGCTGG
>CAYTVQ010000241.1:0-4123 GCA_964441615.1 uncultured Caulobacterales bacterium
TCTTGCGCAGCCGCTTGATGTGGCTGTCGATGGTGCGGTCGTCGACATAGACCTGATCGTCATAGGCCGCATCCATAAGCTGATCGCGGCTTTTCACATAGCCTGGCCGCTGCGCGAGCGATTCAAGGATCAGGAACTCAGTCACCGTCAAGGTCACCGGCTGGCCCTTCCAAAGGCAGGCGTGGCGCATGGGGTCGAGGGTCAGTTCGCCGCGGCGAACGATCTTCTTTTCTTCTTCGGCAGTCGGCGTCGGGCTTGCCTGGCGCCGGCGGAGCACAGCCTTGACGCGCTCGAGCAGGAGGCGCTGGGAGAAGGGCTTCTTAACGTAGTCGTCGGCGCCCATGGTGAGGCCGAGGACCTCGTCAATCTCTTCATCCTTTGAAGTCAGGAAGATCAGCGGCAGGTCTGACGACTGACGGATGCGGCGCAGCAGCTCCATGCCGTCCATGGTCGGCATCTTGATATCGGATATGACAAGATCGGGCGGGTTCGCCGTGACGTCGGCGAGCGCAGCGGCGCCGTCCTCGTAAGTCTTGACTTTGTGCCCTTCGGCTTCGAGCGCCATTGAGACGGAAGTGAGGATGTTTTCGTCGTCATCGACGAGCGCAATGGTCGGCATGATCGGCCCTTCCCAGCTTTTCTGAAATTCTACGCGATTCCAGAGGGATAAGGTAACCCCGTCGCCGGGGCGCGGGGAAGGCGCGAGAAAGGCGGTTTTGAGGCCTCGGGCCTGCTTGGCGCGACGTTTTCGCGCGCCCTACCGGGCGCCCGCCGCCAGGGCCGCCTTGTCGATGAAATCCGCGAGCGCCACGTCCCGGTGTGAAAGTCCGCCTACGTCGTGGGTGGTGAGAACGATGTCCACGCGGTTGTAGACGTTGGACCACTCCGGATGGTGGTTGGCCTTCTCCGCGGCCAGCGCAACGGCCGTCATGAAGGCAAAGGCCGAATTGAAGTCGGCGAAGCGAAGGCTCCGCATGACAGCATCGCGGTGCGCGACCTCCGACCAAGCCGGGTGAGCGGCCAGAAAGCTGCTGCGCTCTTGAGGGTTCAGTTTGCCCACGTCCGTCTCCCGCCTGGCGAGCCAGTCTTGCGACGAGAGCCCCGGGGACGCAAGCGACTCCTCGCCGAGTCGGCGCAGCGCCGCGGCGCGGCGCCGCCAGGCCGGATCGCGCCAGCAAACCGGTGTCGGCATTGCGCCGAAAGGCTAGGCCGATTTTTTCGCCGGGAGAGCAAGGCTCTTCAGCTCTGTATGTCCAAATCCCTTGGCGTAATCGAGCAGCGATATGACCTCGGGCTCAATGCGGAAGACGGAGACCGAGTCCGGTTCGCCGATATTGACGAACTCAGCGATCCTCGGAAAGCGCCGCAGCATCAGCTCCGAAACGCGCATCAGCTCAATCTCGTCATCGACCAGACGAGCGCGTCCGCCGATCGACAACCCTCGGATCTCGCGCCAATCGGCATAGGGCGCCGTGATCGTCGCGGACATCCGGTCGTCTCGGGCAAGGTTTCTGAATTTCTGGCTTTCTTTCGAGCAGCCAAAATAGATCTTGAGGCCGTCATTGACGAAACTGACGACCGTCGCTTGCGGATAGCCGTCAGGGCGATTGACCGCGATGGTCAGATCCCTCGCGTCATCCAGAATGCCTGCGACCGACTTGCGGGCGGCATCTTCCATCATGATAGTCATTGCGATCCTCGCGTCGCTGCGTGAATGAAGATAGGAAGCGCATGGGCCATGCTGATTGATCCCGATCAAGAACCGCGGCGGCCTGTGGTCACGCGACCCTTGAGAAAGGCGGACTGGCCGCACATCGAGTCGCTTTTTGGCGCGAATGGCGCCTGCGGCGGATGCTGGTGCATGATCTGGCGTGTCCCCGGCGGGGGCGCCTACTGGTCCGAGCAGAAGGGCGAGGGAAATCGCCGCGCATTCAGGATTTTGGTTGAGAGCGGCGAAGCGAGCGGCATTCTCGCTTTCGACGGCAAGTCGCCGATTGGTTGGGCATCCGTCGCGCCGCGCTCGGATTTCCCCTATTTCGAACGTTCAAGAACGATACCGCCTCCAATCCATGAGAGGACCTGGAGCGTCACCTGCTTCTTTGTAAAGCGGGGTTATCGCGGGCAGGGCGTCGCCGGCGCCCTGTTGAAGCGCGGTGTCGAGTACGCCTTCCGCAGGAAGGCGCGTCTTCTTGAAGGCTATCCTTCTCTCGCCAAAGGCCGTGTGAAGCAGGCCGATGCATTCGTCCATACCGGAGTTCCCTCGCTCTTTGAATCGGCCGGCTTCAAGCTGGCGGCGAGGGTCGGGGCGCGGGCCGTCTACCGACGCCTTTTCGATGATTGAGCAGCTTTTGCGTTCCGGCGGAATTTCTGCGAAAAAGAACGGCATGACCCGAATTTGTTCAGTAGTTCCCGCTCTCGCCGCTCTGCTTCTGGCGGGCGCCGCAGCGGTTCCGGCCGACGCCAATCATGATGAAAACAGTCCTGGCCTTCCGGCGGCCGAGGCGGCGCATGACGAAACCACGCCGGTCGATGCTGACGCTCTGCCGAGCAATGATCTCTCAACCTCCATGGGGAGCAAGATCTCGTCGCCCGCCGCTCCGAGCGGGTCGCTGCACGCCTCGCCGAAGATTCTGAACAATGCCGGCGTATCGAATGACCTGAAATCCGTCCTGCAGCCGACGCCGAAGCCCGCCCCGGCGCCGGCCGGTCCTGCCGATACCCCCGCTGCAGCCGCGCCTCTGTCGGGTCCTGTGACGGGATCGGCGGAGCCAGCAGGCGCTCAGACGTTTGACCTGGAGATCGCGCCGCCAGAGGCTGCGCTTGAGACTGACGCTCCCAAGGCCGGCGGCGTTCCGGCGCGGCCCGGCGCAACCCGCTTGTTCCTTCCTTTGTTGATCGGCGTCGGCGCGCTCGTCATCGCTGGCGGATTATTCGCGGCGCGGCTGTTGTGGAGTCGCCGCCGCGGGCCGTCCCAATAGGCCCTTTACGGACGATTCGGTCGGACGAACAGAAGCCCCGCGACCCCGAGCAGCGCGATGCCCCCGCCAATGGGCACAAGGACGATGGCCGCAGGCTGCAGGCCGGTGAAGACGATGAAGTAGAGCATCGTCGCCGAGATCGTGACCCCGACGGCGATGGCGGCCGCCGCGAGCCGCGCCCGCGTTGCTGCAGCGACGACCATCAGAATGATCCCTTGCAGGGCCTCAAATGCCGAACCGACGCGCGCAAGATTCAGCGCGTGCGCGTCGAGCGCATCGCGCAATGGGTGCAGCGTCAGAAACAGAATGGCGCCGCCAACCAGTGCGTGACCGACGCCCGCAATCCACGCCAACCGCATATCGATCCTCCGCGCCTCGGATCTCTTTTTTGCCTGCGGCGCCGCGCAGCGGCAAGCGGCCCGGCCGTTTGCAAAGGTCGCGCCGGGCCCAGACCCGAGTTTACCATGTCTTTAGGCGACGCCCCCTAAACCAATAGGGGGGCATCCCGGGGACCGGTGCATTCCGAATGGATCTCGAGGCCTACAAGCAGACGGGCGATGCCGTTCGACGCGAGTATGGGGGACGGCTCGTCATCATGGCGGGCGTCGCCCTTATCCCGTTTTTCCTCGGCTACGAGGCGGGCGCGATCTTATGGTGGCTGGCCATTTCAGGCCTTCTGGCCCTGGAAGTTGCGCTCTACCGGCGATTCCTGTCGCAGGACCGCGCGCTGACCAGGTCCGAGCGCTGGACGCTGGCCGGGACGAGCTTCCTCTGCTCAAGCGTTAACGTCTGGCCGGCCTATGCGCTGCTTGCGATCGACCAGCCGCATGCCGCCTTTGCGTCCGCGCTGTTTATGGGCGGCACGCTCATTCACCTGCTCGTCCACAATTCGGCGAACCGCCTGATCTTTTTCTCTGCAGCGGTCCCGATGGCGATCGGCCTTGTTGCAGCAGGGGCATTCGCGGCTGCGAGCCGCGGCGAGTTCCTGCCGCTTCTGACCGCCGCTGTTTTCCTCTACGCCATGTCCACGGCTTTCTTCGCAAAAGAAGCCGCCGCGCGAAAAATCGCCGCCGCGCTCGCAGAAGCGACGCGTGAGCGCGCCGCCGCGCTGCGGGCGAGCGCGGCCAAATCGGCCTTCCTCGCCA
>CAYTVQ010000242.1:0-4058 GCA_964441615.1 uncultured Caulobacterales bacterium
CGGGCTTCGCTCCGTCGAGCAGCGTGCCGCCGAGGAAGAAGCCGTTCTCATATCCCTGCAGGCGGAAATCACGTCCATCGACGATCAGCTTCTGGCCTTCGGAAATGGCCATATCGATATACTTCTTCACACGCGCGCGATGGGCGCCCGTCACCAGCGGCCCCAAATCGGAATCCTCCGACAGCGACGGCCCGATGCGTAAGGACTCGACCTTCGGCCGCAGCATGTCGACCAGCGTCTTGGCCGTCCCCTCGCCCACCGGCACGGCGACCGGCGTCGCCATGCAGCGCTCCCCGGCCGAACCATAGGCCGAGCCGATAAGCTGATTGACGACGTTCTCCATGTCGGCGTCGGGGAGAACGATCAGATGGTTCTTGGCGCCGCCGAAAGCCTGCACGCGCTTGCCGCGCGCCGCGCCCTCCGCATAGATGTAATTGGCGATATCGGAGGAGCCGACGAAGGAGATCGCCTTGACCCGCGGGTCCTCGATCAGCGCATCGACTGCTTCCTTGTCGCCATTGACGACATTGAGGACGCCTTCGGGCGCGCCGGCCTCCATCATCAGCTCGGCCAGACGCAGGGGCGCCGAAGGATCCTTCTCCGACGGCTTGTTGACGAAGGTGTTGCCGCAGGCGATGGCGACGCCGAACATCCACATCGGAATCATGGCCGGGAAGTTGAACGGCGTGATCCCGGCGCAGACGCCGAGGGGCTGGCGCATCGAATAGACGTCGATGCCGGCGCCGGCGGCTTCGGTGTATTCGCCCTTCTGGAGGTGCGGAATGCCGCAGGCGAACTCGATCACTTCAAGGCCGCGCTGAATGTCGCCGCGTGCATCCGGGAGAACTTTTCCATGCTCGGAGGAGAGCATCCGGGCGAGATTGTTCATGTCCTTCTCGACCAGCTCCTTGAACCTGAACATGACGCGCGCGCGTCGCTGCGGGTTGGTCGCGGCCCAGGCGGGGAACGCCTTCTCGGCGGCGTCTATCGCCCTGGCGACCTCGGACTTCGTCGCATAGGCGACCTTGCCCTGCACTTCGCCGGTGGTCGGATTGAAAATGTCGCCATAGCGGCCTGACCCGCCGGAAACGCGCTTGCCCGAAATGAAGTGACCATGCTCGTAAGCCATCGCCGATCCTCGCCAAATGCTGAGATTTGCGCCGGACCCTAGTTCTCCCTCGGGGCCGCCGCAACTGGGCGGGTCAGGATCGCGCGGCGGCGATCGCGCCGGCCTAAAGCATCTTTCCCGGATTCATGATGCCCTTGGGGTCGAGGGCCTTCTTGACGGCGCGCATCATGGCGATTTCCGCAGGCTGCTTTCGGCGGGCAATGTCGTCGCGGCGGGCGAGCCCGACCCCGTGCTCCGCCGAGATCGAGCCCTGATACTTGTCGATAATGTCATAGACCGCGCGCTCAATTCCGGAGTCATCGAGGGCCTGACGGAAGCCGCCGCCGTCCCCCTCAGGTTTAAGAATGTCGTAGTGAATATTGCCGTCGCCCATATGGCCGAAAGCGACGATCCGGGCGCCGGGGACCGCCTTGAGCACGGCGGCGTCCGCATCCTTGAGAAAGGCCGGGACTGAGGCGACCGGCACGGACACGTCGAACTTGCCCTGAGCGCCTTCGGGAAGCATGGCCGCCGCCATGGAGTGGCGCAGGCGCCAGAAATCCGCAGCCTGACGATCATTCGCCGCGACCGCCGCGTCGGTGACTTCGCCAGCCTCAAAGGCCTGCGCAAGGAGTCGTTCGACGAGCGCGCCAAGTCTTCCCTCGTCGCCTGCGGAAAATTCCGCCAGCACATACCAGTCATGCACAGCGTTCAGCGGATCGCGGGTCCCCGGGATATTCTTCAGCACCAGGGCCACGATGGCGCGCGACATGAGTTCGAAGCTGGTCACGGCTCCGCCGCTCGCATCCTGCGCACGCGACAGAAGCGAAAGCGCCGCCTCGGGCGAGGGGACCGCGGCAAAGACCGTCGCCTTCTCGCGCGGACGCGGGAACAGCTTCAGGGCCGCGCCGGTGATGACGCCGAGCGTGCCTTCGCCGCCGATGAAAAGCTGCTTGAGGTCGTAGCCGGTATTGTCCTTGCGCAGGCGCTTCAGCCCGTTCCATATCTCGCCATTGGGAAGCACCACCTCGAGACCGAGAACCAGGTCGCGCGCATTGCCGTAGCGGATAACATTGACGCCGCCGGCATTGGTCGAGACGACCCCGCCGATCTGGCAGCTCCCTTCCGAGCCGATGGAAAGCGGGAAGAGGCGATACGCCTTCGCCGCGGCCTCCTGCGCCTCGGCGAGGGTGACGCCGGCATCGACCGTCATGCTGTAGTCGAGCGGCGAAATCTCACGGATGCGATTGAGCCGCCGGAGCGTCAACAGGACTTCGCCATTGCTTGCGATCTGGCCGCCCACGAGACCTGTGTTTCCGCCCTGCGGCGTTATGCCGACGCCGTGTTTGGCGCAAAGCGCAACGAGCCGTGCAACTTCGGCGACGCTGCCCGGCGCGGCGACAAGTCCTGGCGCGCCTTTCCAGCGCCCGCGCCACTCCTGAAGAAGCGGCGCGCGGTCCTCGCCCTCGATGAGGGCGCGAGGGTCCAGAGCCTCCCGAAGGGCGGCGAATGCGGCCGCGTTGGTCATGTAGGAAGTCTTGGTCGGCGAGGCCGGCCGGTCAAGCCGCAAAAGCGCGCGCGAAGCTGTCGCCCTGACTGCGTCGCGGCTATAGAAAGGGCGCGACTCGCGGGATGGAAGGGGATTTCGATGAAAGCGGCCACAATAAGGACCATGCTGCTGGCGGCGGCGGCGCTGACGCTTGTCGCATGCGGCAAGAAGAGCGAACGGGCGCCGGCTCCCGCAGACGCCGAGACGCCGGCCGGTCAAGACTCCGCGCCGGAAGGCGCAGCCATGGGCGCAGCCGGCGCGGTCGATTACGCGGCCCTTGCTGCTGCAACCGTGGCCGATCCCCGCCGGCCAGAGGCTGATCGGCTCGACGACGAACGCCGCAAACCCGCCGCAGCCCTCGCCTTCATGGAAGTGAAGCCCGGCCTTTCCGTCTTCGAGATCGAGGCCGGCGGCGGTTGGTATACGGAGCTTCTCTCGCACGGGGTCGGGCCTTCGGGTTCGGTCGTGATGCAGAACCCTCAGGGATTTCTGGCCTTTCTCGGGGACAAGGTGACTGAGCGCTTGAAGGATGGGAGACTCGCCAATGTGCGCCAGGCGATCTCGAACTTCGATGCGCTCGACGCGCCGGACGGATCCATCGACCTCGTCACCTGGGTGCAGGGGCCGCATGAGCTCTATTACAGGCCGGATGGCGCGTCGCTCGGCGATCCCGCCAGATCCTATGCCGAGATCGCGCGCATTCTGAAGCCGGGCGGCGCCTTTGTCGTCATCGACCACTCGGCCGAGTCGGGCGCGCCCGAGACAAGCGGCAACGATCTCCACCGCGTCGACAAGGCGATCGTCATCCGGATGGCGGAACAGGCTGGCCTGACTTTGGCGGGAGAAAGCGACTTCCTCGAAAACCCCGAGGATCCGCTGACGGTCGGCGTCTTCGATCCCTCGATCAGGGGGCACACGGATCAGTTCGCGCTGCGGTTCGTGAAGAAGTAGAATACTGCGGCGCAACATTTACGCCGGCAAGTCCACGCTGCCTCCTGGATTCGGCAGCGGCCCATTGTTCCTGTAACCACTGGATGCTAGATTTTGCAAAAAATTGGCGTGGCGGTCGCTCGCGCAGCCGAGATAAGGGACGCGCCGGGGAGCAAAATCATGCGGGGCAGCCGGGTAATTTCCGCTTGCATTGCGATCGCTGCATTTGTGGAAAACAACAGCGCAAGCGCCCAGTCGATTACTATCAGCGATTCCGATTTTGCGCCGTCCTCTTGGGTGGCGGATTATATCTTGCGGGCGAACCCCACCGGAAGCACGAGCAAGAGTGGCCTTGAAGACACCTTCTACACGACACAGCGAACCGCAAATGGAGTTGGCGGGTCGGCCTATCGTGAAACCATTCACAATTGGAGCGAGGTGAATAATTGCCCTGCTTCCGGAGATTGTGCG
>CAYTVQ010000243.1:0-4043 GCA_964441615.1 uncultured Caulobacterales bacterium
GAAGCGGAGGAGGTCGCGATCACCGACCTGATCGTGCAGTAGCCATGCAGCCCGCAGCACAGACATCCGATGAAGTGGTCTGGAAGGAGAACGACGAAGCCAACGGCGTCGCTGATCTCCTTGGATTCGACTTTGGCGCTGCTGGCGGCATCGACCGTTCCGGGCTGCGCGCGCTCATCAATTCAGCTTTCGTGCCGCATCGGCGTCTGCCCATGCTCGATGTCATCTTCGACCGTACTGCGCGGCTGATGACGACGGCGCTCCGGCAGCTGACGGACGAGAATTTCGAAGCCGCACTCGACGATGTCTCTTCGACGCGGTTCGGCGATTTCCAGCATTCGGTCGCGCCGCCGGCCCTGATCGCTGTCGGCCGCGCCGATGCGCTCGATTCGGGCTTTCTCGCCGCCTGCGACGCCGCGCTCCTCACGGCGAGCGTCGATGCGCTGCTTGGCGGTCGGCGGCGCGACGTCGCGATCAGCGAGGAGCGGGCTTTCACCGCGATCGAGCTGGCAATAGCGCAACGCGTTTTCGCCGCGCTCATCGGCGCCCTCGGCGAGGCATTCTCGGCGGTGGAGGCCGGAGACTTCAGATTGCAGCGCATTGAGACGACGCCGCGTTTCGCCGTCATCGCGCAGGATGCGAGCGTGTGCACGCTTGCCAAATTCCGGGTCCGCTTCGAAGGCGGCGGCGGCAAGATCGCAATACTGTTCCCGAATGCCTCTCTGGAGCCGATCAGGGAAAGCCTGTCGCGGGCCTTTGTTGGCGAGATGCGCGAGGCTGAGCGGGTCTGGGTTGAGACCCTTTCGCGTGAGGTGGCGGCAAGCCGGATCGATCTCGACGCCGTCATCGCGGAACGCATGATCAGCCTCGGCGCGCTCGAAGCGCTGAAGCCCGGCGAAACGCTCCTGTTTCCGGGCGCGCCTGGAGCGGCGGCCGAACTGCGCGCCAGCGGCGTTACGCTTGGCAAGGCGCGAGTCGGGCGGTCTGGCGACGTCGCCGCGGTCAAGCTTGGCGAGGCGCCATGACGTCCGCGCTCGACATTGTTGTGCTGGCGCTCCTTATCGCAACTTGCGTCTGGTGCTTTGTGCTCAATCGGCGCCTTCGAGGCGTGCGCGACGGCCAGACCTCGCTCGAGCGCGCGATCGCAGATTTCGACGCAGCGACGCGACGCGCCGAGGAGAGCCTCGCGCGGATCGAGCGCGAGGGCGCGACGACGGGCAGGGCGCTCTCCGCCATTGTGTCGCGTGGCGGCGCCCTCGAAGAGGATCTTTCAGTGATGGTGGCCTCGGGCGAGCGCATCGCGGGTCGCCTTGAAGCCGCGCTCGCCGCAGTCAAGACGGCGGGAAGCCGGTCATGAGCGCGACTCCAGCGGCCGGTCCGCGCCTCTTGCCGGTCGTCATGGTCGGCCTTGCGCTGTTCGGCCTCGCGAAGGCCGCGGATCTGTGGATCGGCTTTTCGACGGCGGGCGCCGAAGAGGCGCAGGCCGTCGTCCCGCCGACGCCCCTGGCGGCGATCAAGCCGGCCGCGGCGGCAGACACAGGGACCGAGCCGATCGACCTTCATCTCGCCGATCGTCGCGCCGAGCTCGACGCGCGCGAGGAGGCGCTCGAGACCCGGCAGGCGCTGCTCGATGCGACTGAGGCGCGGATCGAAGCGCGTCTCGCCGAACTCGACGCGCGCGAGCAGGAAACCCTCGCGCTCGAAGCTGCGCGCAAGAATGAGGAGGCGGCGCAGCTCAGGAAGCTTTCCGCCGCTTATGAGCGCATGAAGCCGCGCGATGCCGCCCGCATCTTTGAAGCGCTTGATGCGGACCTTCTCGGTCCGGTCGCTGGCGGGATGCGCACGCAGTCCCTTGCCGCCGTGCTCGGCGAGATGGAAGCGGGAAAAGCGAAAGCGCTGACTGAGTTGCTGGCGCGCCGTCGCGCGGCGCCCGGCGCGAGCGCGCCATGAGGCGCGTTGTCGTCCTGGCTGTTTCTCTCGCGCTCTGGGCAACGGGCGCAGCCGCTGAGGATCGCTCCCAGTTCGCGCAGGATGAAAACGCGCAACTCTATGCCGTGCGTTCCGCCGCCACCGAAGACGAGCGCCTGGCCGCCCGGCGCGCGCTGGCGCGCTTCTATGCGGGCAAGGCTCTTCATGTCGAAACGATCGCCGCCCTAGGCGACGCTGGCGATGACGAAGCACGCCTTATGCGGGGCGCGGCCGAACTCGCGCTTCTGCGCAACGAGGCTGCGCTTGCAACGCTCGCTGACGAGCGCCTCGCCGATGATCCCGACGCGGCGGCGATGCGCGCCGTCGCCCTCGGCCGGCTCGGCGCCTTTGAGGCCGCCCGCCATGAATTCTCGCGCGCCGGCGAGCCGGCGCCCGCCGCCGCGACCGAGTTTCTTGCGCTCAAGGCCGAGGCGATGCTCGCCGGCGGCGATGTCTTAGGCGCGCGCGCCGCTCTCACAGAAGCAGAAGACGCCGCGGGAGGACGCACGCCCGAGACCGGGCTGGTCTCGGCTGCGATCGCTGCGGCTTCCGGAGACGCCGGCGCCCGCGCCGCCTATCGGGACCTGGCGGCATCCGGCGTTCCGCGCGTCGCGGCGCTGGCGGCGTTGCGACGCCTCGCCATCGATCTCAAGGCTGGCGCGATATCGCGCGAGCGAGCGCGCCGCGAACTGGCGGCCCTTCGATTCAAGTGGAGCGGCGGCGCCTTTGAGCGAGAGAGGCTGCAGGTCGCGGCGGCGGCCGAAAAGGACGTCGCCGGACGAATCGTTCTGCTCGGTCGGCTGGCGCGCACGCATCCGCGGTCGGATGCGGCGGCAGGCGCCAAGGCCGAACTCCAGACGGCCCTGCGCACCCTTCTCGACGATCAGTCACGCGACGCGCGTCAGGTTGCATCGGTGTTTCTGGCGAACGCCGAATTCGCGCCGCACGGCGCGGAGGGCGACGTCATGGTGCGCGCGCTGGCCGAGCGGCTGAGGCGTCTCGACCTTCTGAAGGAAGCTGCCGCCCTGCTCGAGCACCAGACGTTCAAACGCCTGCGGGGGGCCGAGCGCGCGCTCGTTGCGGCGGACCTTGCAGCGCTGCATCTTGAGGATCGCCGGCCCTCCGAGGCGCTGCGCGTCCTGCGGGCGACGCGCTTCGCCGGACTCGACGCGGCGACGGTCGAAAGGCGGCGCGTCCTCGAAGCGACGGCGCTCGAACGAAGCGGCGACGCCGAAGCAGCTTTGCAGCTGCTGGCCGAGGCCCGCGGCGAGGCGCTTGATGCGCGCGCCGGCATCGCCTGGCGGGCCGGGCGCTGGGCGGAGGCCGCCGCGAGCTATCGCGCGCTCCTTGAAGGCGCAGCGCCGCCCCTTTCGGCAAAGCAGCGCGAGGCCCTCCTGCGCGCGGGGGCCGCTTATGTCCTCGCCAAAGATGACGCATCCTTCGCCGCCTATCGCACTGAGGCGGCGCAAAGATTCGGCGGTTTTCCTGAATCGGAGCTGCTCGACTTCATGAATCTAGACGGCGGCGCCGCCGGCGCGAATTTCATGAATGTCTACCGGACGCTTTTCCCGAAGTCCTAGGCGGCCCCTCGGCCGGCCCCCTCAGCCGGTCCCTTCAGCCGGCCATGAGCGAGGCGGTGTGCCGAATCGCGGCCTTGGTCAGCGGATTGACGCCCTGGCCGAGTGCGGCGGGGCAGAAGCGGCGCTGGAAGGCGAGGACAGCGGCCGTGGGCCCCGCCTTTCCGGGCGCCACTTCCGGGACCTCGTAGCCGATGGCGCGCAGGAGATGGATGGCCTGATCATAGGCAAGGCTTGGATCCGGCGCGCCGTCATAGGGCGGGAGGGCGAGGCCTGCAGCGGCGAGGCGCTTCCAGGGAAAGCGCTCGCCCGGGTCCTCCTTGCGCAGGGGCGCAACGTCGGAATGGCCGAGCACGCGGGCGGGCGGGACAGTCCACCGTTCACGGATCGATTGGAGCAGAGCTATGACGCTCTCGATCTGCGCGCGCTTGAAATCCCGGGAACCCCATTCATGTCCGGGGTTGACGATCTCGGTTCCGATCGAGCGCGCGGTGATCT
>CAYTVQ010000244.1:0-4042 GCA_964441615.1 uncultured Caulobacterales bacterium
CGGCCTGTTGGCGAGCGCGCGCGCAATCGCGGTGCGTTGCTGCTCCCCGCCAGACAGCTGGCCCGGCTGATGGTGTAGACGCGCGCCGAGTCCGAGGGCGCCGAGGATCCGCGCAGCCCCCTCCTCGGCGATCCGCTTCGAGCGCCCGGCGATCAGCTGCGGCAGGGCGACGTTGCCCAGCGCCGAGAACTCCGGGAGCAGATGATGGAACTGGTAAACGAAGCCGAGCGTGTCGCGGCGAAGGCGTGTGCGCACTGCATCGGAAAGCGACGAGGTTGCGACTCCGTCGATGAAGACCTCGCCGGCGGACGGGCGCTCGAGAAGACCGGCGATGTGCAGGAGCGAGGATTTGCCGGAGCCGGAGGGGCCGAGCAGCGCGGCGGTCTCGCCGCGGCGGAGCGCAAAGTCGGAGGCCATGAGCACGACGAGATCGCCGTAGCGGCGCTCGACGCCCTCCAGTCGAAGCACAGGCTCCGTGCGCAAATCATCCTTCATCGGAATGCCACCACTCGCGAAACGAAATGCATTTGCCGGAAGCATCAAACTGCGCGCCAAGAACGCCATCGACATGAACGCGCCGGCCGCTTTTCGCCCGCGTAAAGGCGCAGCTCCAGTGGGCGGAGCCGAGCCGATCCTGCACATAGAGGACGCGCGCGCCGAAATCGATGTCGCGCTGGCCGCCGACGGCCCTGGCGAAGGCGGCCGCGATCTGCTCGCGCCCCTTCTGAGGCTCCAGAAACGGCGTCCAGTAGTAGAGCGCTCCCTCCGAGAAAAGCCCGGCGAAGGCGCGCGCGTTCTGCGACTCCCAGGCGCGCCCGTAGGCGGACAGCCAGCGTTCGAACTGCTTCTCGCCAAGCGCCATAAGCCTCACCTATTCGTAGCGCAGCGCTTCGACCGGATCGAGCCGGGCCGCGCGCCATGCGGGATAAAGCGTTGAAACAAAGGACATGAACAGAGACCAGCCGACGATGGTGCGCACTTCCGACCATTCGAGGTTCGCCGGCACGCCTTTGAAATAATAGATGTCCTCAGGGAAGAGATCGGTCCTGAGGACCGCTGACAGGAACTGCTCGATCGCGTCGATGTTGTAGACAAAGAGGGCGCCGAGGACGACGCCGCACAACGTGCCAAGCACGCCGATCAGCGAACCCGACAGGAAGAAAATCCTCATGACGGCGCCTTGCGTCGCGCCCATGGTGCGCAGCACCGCGATGTCGCCGGTCTTGTCCTTCACCAGCATGATCAGGCCCGTGATGATGTTGAGCGCCGCCACGGCGACGATCAGCAGCAGAATCAGGCGCATGACGCTGCGCTCGGTCTGGAGCGCGTTGAAATAGCTCTGGTTCTGCTGCTGCCAGTCGCGAACGTCGTAATAGACTTCGGGCGCCTCGGTGTTGACGGCCGCGCGTATCAGCGCGGCCGTGTCCTTCACATTGTCCGGGTCGGCGACACGTACTTCGATCTGCTGCACCGCCTCGCCATATCGGAAAAATATCTGCGCCTGGTCCAGCGGCATGAAGCCGATGAACCCGTCATATTCGGAGTTTCCGACTTCGAAGATCGCGCCGACCCGGAAGGTCTTTTTTCCGAGAGTGGGCCCAAAGGGCGTGTCGGCGCCCCGACCTGAAATGAGCGTCACCGGATCACCGGCGTCAACTCCAAGCGAATAGGCGAGCCGGCTGCCGAGCGCAATTTCATCGCCGCCGTTCCGGCCGACGCCGAAATTGTCAAAGGACCCTGCGAGGACGTGGCGGCGGCCTGTCTCGGGATCAACCCCCGCGACGTAGTTGATCGACCTCACCTCGTCAGGCTTCAGCGCACGGATGATCATGCCGGCCTCGCCGCTGGCCATCGCATAGACCGGCGCCTGAATAAGGGGCGTTGCGCTGAGGACTCCCGGCACGGCCTTGATCCTCGCGGCAAGCCCTTCGAAATCCTCGATCGGGCCGTCGCCCTGCACGAAGACATGACCATTCACGCCAAGCAGCTGGCCGATGAGCTTGTCGCGGAAGCCGCCCATCACCGACATGACAATGATGAGGGTCGCAACCGCCAGCATGATGCCAGCGAATGCGATCATCGAAATCAGGGAGACGCCTTTGCCGGTGCGCGTCGCCCCGAGATAGCGCCGCGCCACCATCCATTCGAAGGATGAAAATGGCGCCGCCGCACGCGGCGCGGCCGCGGATCGGATATCAGCGGAAGCAACTCCGGCAGCCATGGCAGCGACCCCTGAGGTTAAACTCGCTGCCTATCAGGGTTCAGCGCCAAGACCAAACGCTGACCGTGCGGCGGCCTCAGCTCGACTCGGACTCGATCCGAGCCGGCCGAAGGACCTACCCCTTGCCCACCAGCGCAGGGACGCTCGTTCCCGTTCCCGCCGCCGGCTTGGGCGGTTCGGCGATGAAGGCGAAGGCCAGCTTCTTGTTGTCCGCCTTATCGACCGAAACCTGAACGACGCCGCCGTCCTTGAGCGCGCCGAACAGAATCTCGTCGGCGATTGGCTTCTTCACATGTTCCTGGATGACGCGCGCGAGGGGCCGCGCGCCCATCTCGTCGTCGAAGCCGCGCTCGGCGAGCCAGCGCGTCGCCTCCTCATCGACCTCGAAGGTGACGCCGCGATCGGCGAGCTGGACCTCAAGCTGAAGGATGAATTTCTCAACGATGCGATCGATGATCGGCGGCGAGAGGCCCGCAAACTGCACCGTCGCGTCCAGGCGGTTCCGAAACTCCGGCGTGAACATCCGCTTGATGGCGGCGTCCGTCTCGTCGGATTTCTTGCCGGCGCCGAAGCCGATGGCGAAGCGCGCGGCGTCCGCCGCGCCGGCATTGGTCGTCATGATCACCACGACGTTGCGGAAATCGATCTTCTTGCCGTTGGTGTCGGTGAGCGTGCCGGAATCCATCACCTGAAGCAGGATGTTGAAGATTTCCGGATGCGCCTTCTCGATCTCGTCGAGCAGGAGGACCGAATGCGGATGCTGATCGATCGCGTCGGTCAGGAGCCCGCCCTGATCGTAGCCGACATAGCCCGGCGGCGCGCCGATGAGGCGCGACACCGTGTGACGCTCCATGTATTCGCTCATGTCGAAACGGATGAGCTCAACGCCCATGATCAGCGCCAGCTGCTTGGCGACTTCCGTCTTGCCGACGCCGGTCGGCCCAGCGAAGAGATAATTGCCGATTGGCTTGTTGGGCTCGCGAAGACCCGCGCGAGAGAGCTTGATCGCCGCCGCTAGCTGGTCGATCGCAGCGTCCTGTCCATACACCACGCGCTTCAGGTCCGCGGAGAGATTGCGCAAGCGTTCGGTGTCCGATTTCGAGACGGATTTCGGCGGAATGCGCGCCATCTTGGCTACGACCTCTTCGACCTCCTCGACGCCAATGATCTTTTTGCGGGCCTGCGGCGGGAACAGCATCTGGCGGGCGCCGGCCTCGTCGATTACGTCGATCGCCTTGTCGGGGAGCTTGCGGTCGGTCATGTACTTCGCCGACAGGTCGGCCGCCGCCTTCACGGCCTCAGGCGTGTATTCGACATGGTGGTGCTTCTCGAAATAGGGTTTGAGGCCCATGAGAATCTTCACCGTGTCCTCGGGGCTCGGCTCGCCGACATCGATCTTCTGGAACCGACGGGCGAGCGCGCGATCCTTTTCGAAATGCTGGCGATATTCCTTGTAGGTCGTCGATCCCATACAGCGCAGAGTTCCCGACTGCAGCGCGGGCTTGAGGAGATTGGAGGCGTCCATCGCGCCGCCGGACGTCGCGCCGGCCCCGATAACGGTATGAATCTCGTCGATAAAGAGAATGGCGTCGTCGTGATCCTCAAGCTCCTTGAGGACAGACTTGATCCGTTCCTCGAAATCGCCGCGGTAGCGCGTCCCGGCCAGCAGCGCGCCCATGTCGAGAGCGAAGATGGTCGCATTCTGGAGAACCTCCGGCACGTCTTCATCGACGATCTTGCGCGCCAGGCCCTCGGCGATCGCGGTCTTGCCGACGCCGGGATCTCCCACAAGCAGCGGATTATTCTTGCGACGACGGCAGA
>CAYTVQ010000245.1:0-4018 GCA_964441615.1 uncultured Caulobacterales bacterium
CTAGCCAAGGGCGCTGCACATGCGACCGGGCGAACCTGCCGCTTGATCGCCGCTGGCCAACCCGCCCAGGATCCGCAACGCCACGGTCAGATTTCTGGAGCGCCAGGGCGCCGCTCTCGCAGAGCGGGTCCATGCGCATGCCTCGAGACATTTGACGAATGCGGGGAGGGTTGTCACCATTCCGCTCGCGCGCCGTCGGCCCAGCGGGATTCGAACCCGAGGAGACCTTGCTGACTTAGGCGGCCGATCGCAATTGCGGCCTCAGACTCCGCGCCGCGACCGGCGGGCGAGCATCGCCTCTGCCACGAACCGCAGCGACGGCGCATCGAGCCGGGAGCGCGCCAGCGGCAGCAGAACGCCGTTCTCCAGCGCAAGATGGCGCTTCAGGCGATCCGCGAAGTCCTGAAGGAGGCGGCGATCCTCCGTCCCGGCTTCGCCGCCCGCCGCAAGCGTGCGCAGCACCGCGAGCACCGCGCCGCTCTGGGCCTCGTCTTCCTGATGCTCCTCAGCAAGAACGGACAAAAGCTCGTCGATCTTGTCTTCGGCGCTGCACTTTTCCCTAAGCAGAGGAAACAGGACCAACTCCTCATCGACGATATGCTGCGCGAGATCGCGCTCGATGAAGTCGATGACCGCCGAGATCGTCTTTTTGTTTATGACCCCGTCGCCGATCAGTGCAATGATTTTCGCAGCCTGTCTCTGGCGCAAATGCTCGGCGAGGAGAAAGTCGAGCGGCGCTTCGAGTAGAAATTTGACGGGAGGATCTATGCCCGAGCGCGCGCTTTCGCGATCCGGATTCTGGGAACGCTCATGGTCGTCCTGTTCACCATGGTGAGCGACCGCCATCGTCGCCTCCATCATCAATACTGGAATCTCAGCGACGCCCAGATGCTGCTTCGGTCGGCAAATCCCGGAACGCCATCATAGACGGCGCCCTTGATCTCGGCCGTCCAGCGCTTCTTGACCACGATGCTGACGCCGGCGTCGATTTCCTCGCCGAGGTCGGCGCCGCCGCGTTCGGACCTGAAGTCATGATACGTCGCGAAGACATTCACGGTCGCCCCGCCCGGGGCCTTTTTCCACGCATAGCTCGCTGTCGCGTAGAGATTTTCGACGCCGTTCGCCGGCGTCGTGAGAAAAACGTCCGCAAATCCCTGGAATTTGTGGAGCGTTGCGAGCGGCGTCTGAAACGCCGCGGCGCCGTTTCCGCCGAGGCGCTCATAGCCGACGCGCAGCGCCGCATCCTTCACATGAAGCGCGCCCTCGCCGTGGAGATAATGCTCGCGGTAGTTGGCCGGATTACCCGCATAATCGCGCTGCGAAGCGTATTCGCCGACCATGCCGAGCTTGACCCCAGCCTTCTTGGACACGGGCAGCATATTCTCGTAGCGCGCGCCCCAGGTCGCCGAGGACGACGCCGGCGCGTTCTCGAAATCGAGCAGCAGGCCGTAGCCTGTGAGCTTGCCGAGCGATTTGGCGTCATAGGTCGCCGCCATGATGTGGCTGTCGCTCTCGAATTCGCCCAAGGGATGATCGTCGCCGAAGACCCGATGCACGCGCGAGACATAGGCGTAATCGGCGGACAAGCCCTTGATCGGCTGGACCGTCAGCCGCGCAGCATCGAATGTCTGCTCGTTCTGGCGGAAGTCCACCGAACCCACGAAGCGCTGATTGGCGAGATTGAAGCGCTGGCGCCCGAGCGTCACCGCCGCATTCTTGATGCCGGTGAAGGTCACCTGCGCGCGGTTGACCTCGGTCGCATCCGGATCGGCGATGATCGGGAACTGCGTCCTGCCATTGGTCGTCGAATTGAAATGGTCGTCGCCGATCGAGAATACATTCTCGAACTCGACCAGAACTTTAAAATGGTGAAACTCGCCTGTCTCATAGCCGAGGCGCGTGCGCACCGTATTAGCATAGGCGTCCTCGGCGAAATTGGCCTGTTCTCGCAATTCGAAACGGTAGCGGACATCAATGATCGGCTTGCCGGCCTTGATCGCCTCGACCAAAGCCCCCTCCGACTTCGACGGCGCCTTTGTTTCCTCGGCGAGCGCCGACGAAGCGCAGACAAAGCCGCCCATCGCCAGCGCCGCAAACATCTCCGCCATTCTCATGACACACTCTCCACTCACTAGGCGCCCGAGTCCTGGTCACTCCGCGGGCGCGCGCCCTTTCGTGCGAACCAGTTGATAGCCGCGCCGGCCGATATACCAGACCGGCGCCGAGAACATGTGGACCAGGCGCGTGAAGGGAAAGACCAGCAGAATAGTCAGCCCAAGGACGAGATGCGCCTTGAAGATAGGGTGCGCGTCCGCAACAAGATCGGCAGCGCCGGACCTGAAGGTGAAGATGCGCTGCGCCCACTCCATGAATTTCGTCATCTCATGACCGTCGAGATGCTGGAGCGAAACGGGAATGGTCATGAGCCCAAGCAGCAATTGCGCCATCAGCAACAGAAGAATCGCGGTGTCGGCGAAGCTCGAGGTCGCGCGGATGCGCGCGTCGAACAGGCGCCTGTGCGCCAGAAGCGCGATGCCGACAAGACAGACGAGGCCGGCGGCGCCGCCGACCACGATCGCCAGCATCTGCTTGGCGCCGTGAGATATGCCGAGCGCATCGAAGACGGCGATCGGCGTCAGAAGTCCGACCAGATGGCCGACGAAGATAATGAGAATCCCGACGTGAAATAGGATGCTGCCCATGACAAGCTGGCGGCGCCGCAGGAGCTGGCTTGAGCCGGATCGCCAGGAATATTGTCCGTGCTCGAAGCGCAGGATCGAGCCGATCGCAAGAACGGCGAGGCAGAGATAGGGGTAATATCCGAACAGGAGCTGGTTGATGTAATCGGCCATGCCTAGCTCCTGCGCTCCGGCGGCTCGGCCGCCATTCGATCGACCATCTCCCGGGCTGTCGGACATCCGGGCTCGTTCGGGCCGAATGTCACCGGCTGGTCTTCCCACAGAGCATCGAGCGCTTTGAGGTCCTGAGGATCGTCGTCCACGACCTTGCGCAAATCGTCGAGCTCCTTCGCCGACGGCTCGCCGCCGGCGATCGCTTCGAGAATGCGAAAGACGGCGGCATAAGAAGACCGGCGTTTCTTCAGCCGCTCCTTGAGTGCAACAAGAACGCCGAGCGGCTCGCGCAAAAGCGCGGCAGCTTCGTGCGTCGGACGCATCGAAAGATATTCGAGGAACATGGGGAGGAAATCAGGGAGCTCCCGCGCGTCGGCGTCTAGGCCCGCCTGCTCGTAAAGATCCCTTAGATCAACCATCGCCTGGCCGCGATCGCGCGACTCTCCATGTACGTGCTCGAAGAGGTGCAGCGACAGCGAGCGCGTGCGGTCGAAAAGGAAAACGTAGCGTTCTTGCAGATCGTAGAGATCGAGCGTTTCAAGTTCCCCGAGAAGCGGCTCAAGACGCGCAATCGCCGAGCGCGGGGCGAGGCCCTCGCTCATGACGGCATCGCGGATATCCGGGATCGCGCTTTGAAGCTCGGCCGTGGGGTAAGAGAGGAGCGCGCTCAACGCTTTGAATGTCGCAGCCATCGCGTCACACCTTTTCCGGCTTTCTGGCAAACAGGCCTGTCCATTGCGGGGAATTGCGAGGCTCGCCGCACCCTTCGCCAAATGAGAATCCGCATGCGCCTTTGAGGTCGTAGGCGTTCTCTGCGTATTCGCGATGACTGGTCGGGATGACGAAACGGTCCTCGTAATTGGCGATCGCCATCAGCCGGTACATTTCGCCGATCTGCGCCGGCGTCATGCCGACCTTGGCCGGAAGGCTCGCGTCTTCAGCGCCCTCGTAATGGATCGAGCGCATATAGGCGCGCATGGCGATGAGCTTCTCGAGCGCCTTGGCGACCGGCTCTTCGTCTCCCGCCGTCAGAAGGTTCGCCAGATACTTCATCGGAATGCGCAGCGAACGGACATTCGGCATTGCGCCCTTCTCGCCAAAGGCGCCGGCCTCCGCCATGGACTGGATGGGCGACAAGGGCGGCACATACCAGACCATGGGCAGAG
>CAYTVQ010000246.1:0-3994 GCA_964441615.1 uncultured Caulobacterales bacterium
CTCCCGCTTCGAAGGGCGGGAGTGGGGGGAGAGTCGTCCCTGCACTGGGCCCCGGATTTCGCCGGGGTGCACGGAGGAACCCTGGAGGAGCCTCAGGCCGCGAGCTTCTTCAGGGCGCCTTCGATGGCGTCGATCGCTTCATTGGCTTTGGCCCCGTCCGGGCCGCCGGCCTGCGCCATGTCAGGACGCCCGCCTCCACCCTGCCCGCCGACCGCGGCGGCGCCCGCCTTGACCAGATCGACTGCGGACAGACGATTCTTGAGATCATCGGTGACGCCGACCGCGAGGGCCGCCTTGCCGTCATTGACGCCGATGAAGGCGACCACGCCGGATTTCAGCTTCTTCTTGGCGTCGTCAACGAGGCCGCGCAGGTCCTTGGGTTCGACGCCGTCGAGCACGCGCCCGAGAAAGGCGACGCCGGCGACCGCGCGCGCTTCCTGCAAGTGCGCGCCGCCGGAGTCACTTCCTCCCCCGCCGAGCGCCAGCTTCTTCTTCGCCTCGACGAGATCCTTCTCAAGAGCGCGGATCTTCCTGTCGCGAAGTTCAATCTGCTCGGCGAGCCTGGTCGGAGAGGTCTGCAGGCGCGCCGCGAGCGCGCGCGCCTCATGAGCGGGCTCCACGAGATAGAGCCGGGCAGCCTCGCCGGTCAGCGCCTCGATGCGCCTGACGCCGGAGGAGACCGAACCCTCGCCGGTGATGACGAAGAGCGCGATGTCGCCCGTGCGCCGCACATGCGTGCCGCCGCAGAGTTCGACGGAATAGGGCCGCACAGGATTCCCGAAAGCCTCGCCCATGCTCAGCACACGGACATCGTCGCCATATTTCTCGCCGAAGAGCGCGACGGCGCCGGATTTGACGGCGTCGTCATAGGCCATGATGCGGGTCTCCACCGCCGTGTTCCGGCGGATGACTTCGTTGACGCGACGCTCAATCTCGGCGAGCTCGGCCGGGGCGACCTGCTTCGGGTTCGAAAAGTCGAAGCGGAGCCGATCATGCGCGACAAGCGAGCCCTTCTGCGTGACATGCTCGCCGAGCACCTCTTTCAACGCGCGGTGGAGGAGATGCGTCGCCGAGTGATTGGCGCGCGTCGCGTCGCGCCGCGGAACGTCTATGGCGAGTTTCACCGGATCGCCGGACTTTACGGCGCCCTTGGCGACCTTGCCGATGTGGACGAAGAGGCCTCCGGCGCGCTTCTTCACATCGGCGATCTCGATGAGAAGCCCGGCGTCGCTCGTGATCGCTCCGGCGTCGCCGGCCTGCCCGCCGCTCTCGGCATAGAAGGGCGTCTGGTTGACGACGATCTCGACTTCATCGCCAGCTTTGGCTTCGCCCGTGAGGCGCCCGCCTTTGACGATCGCATGAACGACGCCCTCGGCGGCGTCATGCACGTAGCCGAGAAATTCCGTGGACCCCGCTTTTTCGCGGATGTCGAACCAGAGCGCGTCGTCCGCCTCCTCGCCCGATCCGGCCCAGGCGGCGCGCGCCGCTTTCTTCTGCGCGGCCATGGCCGCGTCGAAGCCGGCGGTGTCAACCGAGATCCCTCTGCGGCGGAGCGCGTCCTGCGTGAGGTCGAGAGGAAATCCGTAGGTGTCATAGAGGCGGAAGGCCGCGGCGCCCGGCAGCGTCTTTGCGCTCCCGAGCTTTTCTGTCTCCTCGTCGAGAAGCTTCAGTCCCCGCTCGAGCAGGGAGCGGAACTTCTCCTCCTCGCTCTTCAGCGTTTCGACCATCAGCGCCTGCGCGCGCGCCAGTTCCGGGAAGGCCGCGCCCATTTCGGCGACGAGCACGGGCGCAAGGCGGGCCAGAAGCGGGTCCTTTGCGCCGAGCCCGTGCGCATAGCGCATGGCGCGGCGCATGATGCGGCGGAGCACATAGCCGCGGCCCTCGTTCGAGGGCGTGACGCCGTCGGCGATGAGGAAGCAGGAAGCGCGCAGATGGTCGGCGATGACGCGATGCGCCGGCGCGTCGTCGCCTTTGGCGGCGCGGCCCGTCAGCTCGACCGAGGCGTTGATCAGCGTCCGGAAAAGGTCGGTGTCGTAGTTGGAATGAACGCCCTGCAGGACCGCGGCGATGCGCTCGAGCCCCATGCCGGTGTCGATCGAGGGCTTTGGCAGACTCGTCTGCGAGCCATCGGGATGGCGCTCGAACTGCATGAAGACGAGGTTCCAGAATTCGAGGAAGCGGTCGCCGTCCTGATCCGCGCTGCCCGGCGGACCGCCCTGGAGCTTCTCCCCCTGGTCGATGAAGATCTCGGAGCACGGACCGCAGGGGCCGGTGTCGCCCATGGCCCAGAAATTGTCGCTGGTCGGGATGCGGATGATTCGCGCCTCGGGAAGGCCGGCGATCTTCTTCCAGAGCGCCGCCGCCTCGTCATCGGTGTGATAGACGGTGACGGTGAGCTTTTCCTTGGAAAGGCCGAAATCCCTGGTGACCAGGGTCCAGGCGGCGTCGATCGCTTCTTCCTTGAAATAGTCGCCGAAGGAGAAGTTGCCGAGCATCTCGAAGAAGGTGTGGTGGCGCGCCGTGTAGCCGACATTGTCGAGGTCGTTGTGCTTGCCGCCGGCGCGCACGCATTTCTGCGCCGAGGCGGCGCGCACATAGGGACGCTTCTCGGCCCCGGTGAAGACGTTCTTGAACGGCACCATGCCGGCATTGGTGAAAAGAAGCGTCGGATCGTTGAACGGCACCAGCGGCGCCGAGGGGACGACTTCATGCCCCCGCGCGCGGAAGAATTCGAGAAAACCCGTCCGGATGTCCTTGAGAGAGGTCGTCATGCGTTCCGTCCGAAATGTTGCGCGGCCCCCCAAAGCGCCGCCGCGCCGACAGCGATGCTGCGGCGCGGCGAAGTCTTAAGGACGGCCGGTTGCGACGTAAAGCGTGCGGAGCGCCCGTGAGGAAGGTCCGCGGCGCAGAGCGGCGCCGGTCTTCGTGGAGGCGGGAGCCGCCGGAATCGAAGGCCGCCCCGACGAACCCCGAGCCCGGCCTTACCGCCTGCAAAAGCGCGGCGGGAGCCCTCGAGGCTGCGGCCGCCTGTTCTCTCCCTCCGATTTCGTCGAAGGGGGAGCACAGCGCCGCTGCGCGGGGCGCTCGCTTGCTACTTTCCGCTCATGCAGAAGAAGTTGAGCTTGTTGCCGTCGAGGTCGCGGAAATAGCCGGCGTAGAAGCCGCCCTCGCCGCGCGGGCCGGCAGGACCCTCGTCCCTGGCGCCGAGTTCGATCGCCTTCTTGTAGAGCTTGTCAACCTTCTCCTTGCTGTCGACGGCGAGGGCGATCATCGTGCCGTTGCCCCATGTCGCCGGCAGGCCGTTAAATGGCTTGATGATGCCGAGGCCGGGCTTGTCCATGCTCGAGCCCCAGGCGATGAAGCCTTCGCCCTCCATGATGCGCTTGGCGCCGATCTCGCCGAGGAGCTGGTCGTAGAACTCCGCCGCGCGTTTGAAGTTGTTCGTTCCGAGGGTGACATAGCCGATCATGGGTCTCTCCTTGTTGACTGGTCTGGCTGCGCTTCAGGTTTAAACTTTGACGCCGAGAGGCGCGCGCAGGACGCGCGCCCGAGGCGGCGTTCAGCATACGCCTTCTTCACGGCGGGGCACGTTCAAAGCGCCGCGATCCGTTCAGGCCTCCGCCGCTTCCCGTTCGTCCTCGCCATCCCCGGTCAGCATCTCCTCGGCGATGAGGCCGGCATTGCTGCGGATCTGCGCCTCGATGGCGTTGGCGACGTCTGGATTGGCCTTGAGGAAGTCCTTGGCGTTCTCCCGGCCCTGGCCGATGCGTTCGCCATTGAAGGAGAGCCAGGCCCCGGATTTCTCGACCACATTGGCCTTGACGCCGAGATCGATGAGTTCGCCGGTCTTGGAGATGCCCTCGCCATACATGATGTCGAATTCGACCTGCTTGAAAGGCGGCGCGACCTTGTTCTTCACCACCTTGACGCGGGTCTGGTTGCCGACCACCTCCTCGCCCTTCTTGATCGCGCCGATGCGGCGGATGTCGAGGCG
>CAYTVQ010000247.1:0-3983 GCA_964441615.1 uncultured Caulobacterales bacterium
GCGGCGGCTCCTTCGCGCCGCTGAACAAGGGCCGCGTCGTCGGCCTCGAACTGCAGCTGAAGCTCTGATCCTTCAGACCTGAACAGGAAAAGCGCGGGACTCTCGAACGGGGTCCCGCGCTTTTCATTTCGGGGCCGGGAACGCCCATGAAATCAGGCGTCTTCCCCGTGTCAGCGTGACTTTAACGCTTGCGCCGCCTAGATATCGTTCATGTCGGAACGGCGGGTTCTTCTCATCATCGGCGGCGGCATCGCCGCCTACAAGTCGCTGGAGCTCGTGCGCGAACTGGCGCGGCGGGGGATGAGGACGCGCGCGATCCTCACCGCCGCGGGGGCCGAGTTCGTGACTCCGCTTTCGGTCGGCTCGCTGACCGGCGACAAGGTCTATGGCGACCTTTTCAATCTCACCGACGAAGCCGAGATGGGCCATATCGAGCTGTCCCGCTCGGCCGATCTCGTTGTGGTCGCGCCGGCGACGGCGGACCTGATGGCGAAACTCGCGAACGGGCTCGCGAGCGATCTTGCTTCGACCGCGCTCCTCGCGACCGACAAGCCGGTCCTGATGGCGCCGGCCATGAATGTGCGCATGTGGGAGCACCGGGCGACACAGCGCAATCTGGAGCGCCTGAGGCAAGACGGCGTCCTCTTTGTCGGCCCCGATGAGGGCGAGATGGCCTGCGGCGAGTATGGCCCGGGGCGTATGGCGGAGCCGATGGAGATCGCCGACGCCGTCGAGACGTTTTTCAAAGGCCGTATGACCGGGCCGCTCGGGGGCAGGCGGATCATCGTCACCGCCGGCCCGACGCACGAGCCCCTGGACCCCGTGCGCTACATCGCGAACCGCTCCTCGGGAAAGCAGGGCTATGCGCTTGCGGCCGCGCTCGCCCGCCTCGGCGGCGCGGTCGTGCTCGTCTCCGGCCCGACGGCGCTTGCGGCGCCCGCGGGCGTCGAGACGCTAAGGGTCGAGACGGCCCGCGAAATGCTCGCCGCGGTCGAACGCGCGCTCCCCGCCGACTGCGCGGTCATGTGCGCCGCCGTCGCCGATTACCGCCCGGCCGAGACGGCCCGCTCCAAGATCAAGAAGGAGCGCGGCGGCCTCGCCGCTATTCCGCTTGCGGAGAATCCGGACATCCTGAAGACGGTCGCGCAGATGAAGTCGGGCCGCCCCGCACTCGTCGTCGGATTCGCCGCAGAGACCGAGAACGTGCTCGCCAACGCGGAGGCGAAGCGCCGGGCCAAGGGGTGCGACTGGATCGTCGCCAACGATGTCTCGGGGGACGCCATGGGCGGGGCGGAGAACGCCGTCATTGTGTTCACCGCTGCCGGCGCCGAGACCTTCGAGCGCGCGCCCAAGGAAGAGATCGCACGCCGCCTCGCCGACAAGATCGCGCAGACCCTGTCGCCGCCGGCCCGGCGCCGCCTGCGCGCGGTCAAGTCGGATTAGGGAGCTACCTGGCGCCGAAAAAGGTGACGAGGCTGAAGACGATCTCGAAGCCGATCAAGAGGATGATGATGAGTTCGAGACGGTGCGATTTTTCCGTGTCTATGATGTCGGTCAGGGCCGTCGCCATGTCGCCGATGACGCCGAGCTTGGCGTTCAGCGTCTCGACGCGCTCGCGGATTTCGTATTCGTCCTCGAGACGCGCATAGAGCCGGTCGAGATCGGGACGGTCCCAGAGCACGTCCGGCTTTTCGAGCGCGGCGACGCGGCCAGCGACCCGCGCCTTGACGAGCAGGGCCTCGCCGATCTGCTTCAGCATGACCCGCCGGCCCGCAGGCGGCCGGCCCTTCTCAGCGAGCGGACGCATGAAGGGCTCGACCTGCTCGAAGACGCGCGCGACCTCACGCTCGGCGCTGTCGAGGGCGGCGCTTTTCGCGAGGATGTCGGCGACGACGAGCAGGTGTTCCGGCGCAAAACTCTTCAGGGAAATGACGCCGTCGGGCGTCACCTGGTCGGCGCCCTCCGGCGACAGGCTGACGCGGATGACCTCGTTCTCCCGCGGCGGCGAGGGGTTGACGATGCGGGGGGCGAGCCCCCGCAGGACCTCATCCTCCTCAAGGGGCGTCAGCCCGATCAGCACGACGGCGCCATGGCGGTATATGGCGGCGAAGCCCCGGTCGCCGGCCTTGAAGGCGAGCGGCGCAGTCGCATAGACGTCGGCGCGTTCGAGCCCGCTCGTATTGATCCGCTCACCGACGATCAGCGCCCGGCCGGTCAGCGTCGGCGAGGCGTTGGGCCCCGGGGCCGCGCCGGGACCTTGGCCGCTCAAACCCGAGACCCCGTCAGTCTACGGACGATCTCGTCCAGCTGGTCGAGGTCGCGATAGCCGATGCCGACCATGCCGTCGCCCCTGGGCTTGTGCTCAATCGTCACGAACATGCCGAGCGAGGCGGCGATCGCTTCCTCGAGGGCGCGGGTGTCGGCGTCCTTCTTTCCCGGGCTGGACGGGAAGGGCGCGGGAGGTTTCAGCTTTCCCGGCGTGGAAAGGCCGCCCGGCGCGGGTCTTGCGGCCTTGCCGCTCCTCGCCGCCGCCTGCTCATGCGCGCCGCGGACGAGCGCTTCGGTGTCCCGCACGGAGAGATTCTTGGCGAGCACGATCGAAAGCAGGCGCTGCTGGTCGGGCGCGCCGATCAGCGCGCGGGCGTGACCTGCGGTGACGGTCCCCTTTTCCACCGCCTCGAACAGCGCGGGAGCGACGGTGAGGAGCCGCAGCGAATTGGCGATGTGGCTTCGCGATTTTCCGACCGCCTTCGCGATCTCGTCGGGCGTGCGCTTGTAGACCTCGATCAGGCGCTGATAGGCGCGCGCCTCCTCGATCGCGTTGAGATCGACGCGCTGCACGTTCTCGATGAGCGCGATCTCCGCCGCCTCTTCTTCCGTCAGCTCACGGATGACCACCGGCACTTCATGGAGCTGCGCCTTCTGCGCGGCCCGCCAGCGCCGCTCGCCGGCGACGATCTCATAGGAATTGGCCCCGAGAGGGCGCACCAGGATCGGCTGCAGGAGGCCCCGCGCGCGGATCGAATGGGCGAGCTCCTCGATCGCCGCCTCGTCGAAATGGCGCCGCGGCTGATTGGGGTTGGGCTTCAGAAACTCGATCGGCAGCGCCCCGCGCGGCCTGGCGGGCGCGTCGCCCTCGCGCTGCCCGGAAAGGCGCTGCACAGGCGCATCGCCGAGTAGCGCGTCGAGGCCGCGGCCGAGACCGGAGGGGCGGCTCATGCGGCTTTCCTCCGCGCCCGTTCGCGCTGGAGTATCTCGCTCGCGAGCGCGACATAGGCCTGGCTGCCCGGACATTTGAGATCGTAGAGCAGCGCCGGCTTGCCAAAGCTCGGCGCTTCCGAAAGGCGCACATTTCGCGGGATGACCGTCCTGTAGACGCGCTCTTTCAGGTTGGCGCGCACATCCGCCTCGACCTCGACCGAGAGACGGTTGCGGCGGTCATGCATGGTGAGGACGACTCCTTCGAGTTCGAGCCCCGGATTGATCCGTGCCCGGACGGTCTCGATGGTGCGGATGATCTGCGAAAGCCCTTCGAGCGCGAAGAACTCGCATTGCAGCGGGATGATGACGCTCTCGGCGGCGGCGAGCGCGTTCAGGGTGAGGAGCGAAAGCGCCGGCGGGCAGTCGATGACGACATAGGAGGCGGCGCCGCCGAGCTTCAGATATTCGGCGAGCGCGTCGGCGAGGCGGTAATGCCGGCGCTCGGCGTCGATGAGTTCGACTTCGGCCCCGGCGAGATCGACGCCGGCGGCGGCGAGTTTGAGGCCCGGTATGCTCGTCTCCGCCGCCGCCGCTTCGAGGCGGTATTCGCCCATCAGCACGTCATAGGTCGTCACCTTCCGCGAGGCGGCCGCGACGCCAAGGCCGGTCGAGGCATTGCCCTGCGGGTCCATGTCGATGAGGAGCACGGTCTCGCCGATGGCGGCGATCGCCGCCGCGAGATTGATCGCGGTCGTGGTCTTGCCGACGCCGCCCTTCTGGTT
>CAYTVQ010000248.1:0-3940 GCA_964441615.1 uncultured Caulobacterales bacterium
AATTCCGCAAGGCCCACGCCCGCGAATTCCGAGGCTTCAAGGCCCCTGAAAACATCGTCAAGTGCATTGAGGCCGCGGTCAATCTGCCCTTCGACGAAGGGATCAAGCGCGAGCGCGAGCTCTTTCTCGAACTGCTCGTTTCGAAGGAGTCCGCCGCGCAGCGTTATGTCTTTTTCGCCGAGCGTCAGACCGCGAAGATCCCGGACATTCCGCCCGACACGCCGACGCGCGACATCAGACGCGTCGGCGTCATCGGCGCCGGCACCATGGGCGGCGGCATCACCATGAATTTCCTGAATATCGGCACGCCCGTGACGCTGATCGAGCAGAACGAGGAAGCCCTTGAACGCGGTCTCTCGGTCATCCGCAAGAACTATGAGATCTCCGCGAGCAAGGGAAAGATGACGGCCGAGGATGTCGAACGGCGCATGACTCTGATCACGCCCTCGACCGACATGGGCGCCCTTGCCGCCGCGGACCTCGTCATCGAGGCGGTGTTCGAAACCATGGCGATCAAGAAGGAGGTGTTCGGAAAGCTCGACGCCATCGCCCGGAAGGGCGCAATCCTCGCCTCCAACACGTCCTATCTCAGCATTGACGAGATCGCTGCGGCGACGGGCCGGCCGGAAGACGTGATCGGCATGCATTTCTTCTCGCCGGCCAATGTCATGCCGCTGCTCGAAGTCGTGCGCGGCCGCAAGAGCGCGAAAGACGCCGTCCATACCGCCATGACGCTGGCGCGGAAGATTGGCAAGACGCCGGTGCTTTCGCGGGTCGGGCCCGGATTCATCGCAAACAGGGTGATGAGCGTCCGCGGCCAGCAGGCGAACGCCATGGCGCTCGAAGGGGTTTCGCCCGCCGACATTGACCGCGTCGTCTATGATTACGGCTTCGCCATGGGACCCTTCGCCATGATGGACCTGGTCGGCCTCGACGTCATCGGCCGCGACTCCAATGTGAAAACGGTGGCGAGCGAACTCGTGCGCGCCGGGCGGCTCGGTCAGAAGAAGAACGGCGGCTATTATGATTATGACGAAAATCGAAAGGCGACCGGTCTTTCGCCGGTCGCGCTGAAAATCATCCGCGAGGTCGCGGAGGAGCGCGGGGTCAGGCAGCACCCGGCGGATGACGCCGAAATCCTCGCCCGCCTTCTCTATCCCGTCGTCAATGAGGGCGCAAAAGTGCTCGCCGAGAGCGTCGCGCTGCGCGGCTCCGATATCGATATCGCCTGCATCAAGGGCTATAACTGGCCCGTCTATCGCGGCGGCCCGATGCACTGGGCCGACTCGGTCGGCCTTGCCGTCATCGTCAGCAAGCTGAAAGAATTCGAGAAGCGGCTCGGCGAGTCGTTCGCGCCCTCGCCCTTCCTCGAAAGGCTCACAAAGGACGGCGGAAAGCTCAGTGAGGCCCAGGGGGCCTGAGCATGGCCAATTCCCAGGTTTGAGCTTCTGTGCGGGCGCCCCTAAGAAGGATGGGTCCCGCCGAAGGCCTCCCTTGCCGATGACCGAGCCATCGCCCGTCCCTGTGGTCGATATCGACCTCGACGCCCTCGCGGCCAATTACCGGTTCATTCAGGGCGCAGTCGCGCCCGCTGAATGCGCCGCCGTCGTCAAATGCGATGGCTACGGCCTCGGGGCTCTCCCCCTTGCGCGCTCGCTCGCGGATGAGGGCTGCCGGCGATTCTTCGCCACCTATGCCGGCGAGGGGGCGGCGCTGCGGGCCGTCCTCGGCGCCGGATGCGCCATCTATGTCTTCAATGGCGTCGAGCCGGCGACGGCGCAGGAGGTCCGCGACGCCGGCTTCATCCCGGTCCTCAATTCATTGGCGCAGGCAAGGCTCTGGAAGCTGACTGCGCCGACAGCGCCGGCGGCTCTCCACATCGATACGGGGATGAACCGCCTTGGCCTGCCGGCTGCCGAAGCACAGGAAGCAGCGCGCCTCGGCCTCGTCTTCGAAACGGTCATGAGCCATCTGGCGAGCCCTTCCCCAGAAGGTAATCCGGCAAACGAACGCCAGCGCGCAGCGTTCGAGCATGCGGCGGCTCTTTTTCCGGGCGCACGCCGCAGTCTCTCTGCATCCGGCGGCGCGCTAATGGCGAAACGATTTCATTACGACCTCGTCCGCCCGGGGATCGCGCTTTACGGCGCTTCGCCCTTCGACGCGCCGGACGCGCGCCTGAAGCCCGTAGCGCGCCTCACTGCTCCTGTGATCCAGATGCGCGACATAAGGGCCGGCGACACGGTCGGCTATGGGGCGACCTTCACCGCAGCCGCGCCGATGCGTCTTGCGACTGTAGCCCTCGGCTATGGCGACGGATTTCCGCGCGCCGCAAGCAATCGCGGCGCCGCCCTTCTCGGCGGCGGTCTTTGTCCGATCGTCGGCCGCGTGTCGATGGATCTCATCGTGCTCGATGCGACGGCGGCGCCGCGCGACATCAGTGTCGGCGATCGCGCTGAATTCTTCGGCCCCAGGCTTCCCGTCGAGCAGGCGGCCGAAGGCGCCGGCACATTGGCCTACGAACTGTTCACGGGGCTCGGCCGTCGCATCATCCGCCGCTACTGGCGGAACGGCCGGATGACAGGGGAGGCCGCCTCTTGAACCCATCTCAGGCCATCGGCAGGGCGTCGCTGCGCGCGCTCCGCGAAGTCGGCGGCATCAGCCTCTTCGCTGCACAAGGTCTGGCCGCCGCCGTCACGGCCCCGTTCTACTGGCGCGCGACGCTCAGCGCCGGACTCCGCTTTGCCTTCAACGCCCTCCCCGTCATCGGATTGACCGCGATTTTCACCGGAGCGGCGCTGGCGCTCAACATCTATGACGGCTCGGCGCGTTTCAACGCGGGGACCTTTCTGCCTCAGATCCTGTCGGTCTCCATCGTGCGCGAACTCGGCCCCGTCCTTGCCGCGCTGATGCTTTCGGGGCGGTCCGCATCGGCGATGGCGGCCGAACTCGGCTCCATGCGCGTCACCGACCAGATCGACGCCATGTCGACGCTCGCGGTCGATCCCTTCAAATATCTGGTCGCTCCGCGCATCCTCGCGACGACGCTGATGACGCCGCTGCTCGTGCTCGTGGCCGACATCATCGGCATTTATGGCGGGTGGCTGGTCGCGGTCTATGCGCTCGACTTTTCGGGACCGATCTTCATCCGCAACATCGCGGAGTTTCTTGAAAGCCGCGACGTCGTCTCGGGCCTCCTCAAGGCCGTGGTGTTCGGATTCATCCTCTCCACCATGGGCTGCTATTACGGCTATGGCAGTCGCGGCGGCGCTCAAGGCGTCGGGGCGGCGACGCGCGCCGCCGTCGTCGCCTCGGCCGTGCTCATCCTAGCCGCAAACTACGTGATGACCTCCTTCCTGGTGGAGTTCTGATGCCCGCGAAGATCTCCGTGCGCGGTCTTCAAAAGTCCTTCGGCGCCAAAAAGGTGCTGCAGGGTCTCGACCTCGACCTCTATGAGGGACGCTCGCTCGTGGTGATCGGCGGCTCGGGTTCGGGAAAGTCAGTGCTGCTGCGCTGCATCCTCGGCCTCATGGCGCCGGACGCCGGCGAAATCCTCGTCGACGGCGTGAACATTCTCGCGCTTGCCGGGCGCGAGCGCGCCAGACATACCCGCCAGATCGGGATGCTGTTCCAGGCGGCTGCGCTGTTCGACAGTCTCAAGGTCTGGGAGAACGTCTCATTCCGCCTGCTCTATGGCGAGGGTGTCGCCCGCGCTCCGGCGCGTGCGCGCGCCATCGCGTGTCTCGCTCAGGTGGGCCTGCCTCCCGAGGTCGCCGACCTCTCGCCGGCGGAGCTTTCGGGCGGTATGCAGAAGCGCGTCGGCCTCGCCCGCGCCATCGCCGCCGATCCGAAGATTCTCTTTTTCGACGAACCGACGACGGGGCTCGATCCCATCACCGCCGACGTCATCAACAATCTGATCGCCGACCGCGTGAAGGCCCTC
>CAYTVQ010000249.1:0-3914 GCA_964441615.1 uncultured Caulobacterales bacterium
ATGAGAACGCCGGCCCCATAGACGCCGGTCGGGTGGAACTGTACGAACTCCATGTCCTGCAGGGGCAGCCCGGCGCGCAAGACCATGGCGTTGCCGTCGCCCGTGCAGGTATGGGCCGAGGTGCAGGTGAAATAGGCGCGGCCATAGCCCCCGGTCGCCAGCACCGTCATCTTGGCGTTGAAACGGTGAATCGTGCCGTCAGCGAGCCGCCAGGCGACAAGTCCGCGGCACTGCCCGTCGTCATCCATGATGAGATCGAGCGCGAAATACTCGATGAAGAACTTGGCGTTCTGCTTCACGGCCTGGCCGTACATGGTGTGCAGCATGGCGTGGCCGGTGCGGTCTGCGGCGGCGCAGGTGCGCTGGATCGGCCCTTCTCCGAAATTCTTCGTCATGCCGCCAAAGGCGCGCTGATAGATCCTGCCGTCCTCGGTGCGCGAGAAAGGCACGCCCCAGTGCTCGAGCTCGTACACGGCGGCGGGCGCATTGCGGCACAGGTATTCGATGGCGTCCTGGTCGCCGAGCCAGTCGGAGCCCTTGACCGTGTCGTACATGTGCCAGCGCCAGTCATCCGCGCCCATGTTGCCGAGCGCCGCGGAGATGCCTCCCTGCGCCGCGACGGTGTGCGAACGCGTCGGGAAGACCTTGGTCACGCAGGCCGTGCGCAGCCCCGCCTGCGCCGCCCCGAGCGTCGCGCGCAGTCCGGCGCCGCCGGCGCCTACGACCACGACGTCATAGTCGTGATCGGTGATATCGTAAGCCGCAGTCATCGAAACCTCAAAAGGCGAGAGCGGCCGCCGCATAGACGGCGGCGCCGACGGTGCAAAGACATACGAGCCAGTTCAGCACACGGACGAGTTCCGCCGACCCGGCGCGAAGATAATCTGTGATGATTTCGCCAGCGCCGATTCGCATGTGGAAGGCGCTGACAACGATGAACAGCGCGAGGGCGAGGGCGTTCACTTTCTGGCTCGCCCATGATCTCACGGTCTCGTAGTCCGCCCCTGCGAGCGCGACCGCTTGATAGAGCAGCCAGGCGACGAAGGGCAGCAACAGAACGGAACTCGCACGCAGTGCGATGAAATCGGCGGTCCCGCGCGGGTGCGGCTTCGACATCAGACAGCTCCCGCATTGCGCAGCGCCAGAACGAAGATCGCGAGGGCGAGCGCCGCCGAGGCCGCAAATATCGCGATCGACGTGCGTCGGGCCGTTTTGGGGTCGAGGCCGCGGGCTGAATCCCAGTAGAGATGCCGCAGCCCGCTCAAAGTGTGAAACAGCAGCGACCAGGCGAAGCCGAAGAGGATGGCCAGGCCGAGGGGCGAGGCGAGCAGCGCCGCGATCGGGTCAAAGACCTCCGGCCCGGCAGCGATGCCGGCGAACCACAGCGCCAGCAGAATCGTGCCGCCGTAAAGGGCGACGCCGGTGGCGCGGTGAATGATCGAACTCGCCATGGTCGGCGACCAGCGCCAGATCTGAAGATGCGGCGAGAGCGGCCGCGTTGGCGTTGGTTCAGCCATGGTCTGATCCTCGGAGTCGTCCGACGGGCGTCGTAAGGGACGCCATAGGCGAGAGGCAATAGGCGCTGTCGCCGCTGCATGGCGGAGCCATTGCCGATTCGCCGGAAACCGGCGATGATCGGGATGCGCCGGGGGCGCGTCATGGACGAGGGGCAGGGCTCATGAATCGGACAATGTTTTCGGCGGCCGTAGCCGCGATGCTGGCTGTTTCGGGTCCGGCGTTCGCCGAGACCAAGACCGCCCTCACGCCCGACGAGGTGATGGCCGTCCTCGGCGACGCCGGGCTCAAGCCCCGGCTCTCGCAGGACGTTGCCACGGGCGCGCCGGTCTTCCTCGGCAGCGCCAACGACATCAATTTCGTGGTGCGGGCGCTGAACTGCTCAGGCGCGCCTGCGGCCTGCGAAAACCTGCTCTTCCTCGCCAATTTCGATCTCGGCCGCGCGGTGACGCCGAACGACTATGTCATCATCAACCGGTTCAACGACAGCCAGCTCTTTGGCAGGGCCTATGTGCTTGCGGGCACAAATCAGGTCGGCGTCGAGTATGTGCTGGAGATGGGCGGCGGCGTCTCGACCGACCACATCGCCCAGAACGTGGCCCGCTGGTCCAACATCATCGGCGCCTTCATCGCCAATTTCACGCGCGGTCAGTCTTAAGGCGGCCTGCGCCGGTTTCGCGCAGGGCGGCGGGCGCGCCGCTGCTTGCGCGGGCGGAGCGATTAGGGGTTATTGACGCCGTCGCCGCCAAATTCGTCAGATGCCGTCGCCGGAAGAATTCCACCGCATCAAACGCCTTCCGCCCTATGTCTTCGAGGAGGTGAACCGCCTCAAGGCGCGCCTGCGCGCGGCGGGGCGCGACGTCATCGATTTCGGCATGGGCAATCCCGACATGCCGACGCCGCCCCACATCATCGAGAAGCTGGTCGAGGCCGCGCAGAAGCCGCGCACCAACCGCTATTCGGCGTCGAAGGGCGTGCCTGGCCTTCGCCGCTCCATCGCCCGCTATTACGAGCGCCGCTTCGGCGTCAGGCTCAATCCGGACACGGAAGTCATCGCGACGCTCGGCTCGAAGGAGGGCTTCGCCAATCTCGCCCAGGCGATGACGGCGCCCGGCGACATCGTGATCGCGCCGGACCCTGCCTACCCCATTCACGCCTATGGTTTCATCATCGCCGGCGGCGTCATCCGCGCCGTGCCGGCCCTGAGCCCTGAGGCCTATCTTTCAGGCATGGCGCGCGCGATCGAAAGCGAAACGCCAAAGCCGCTGGCGATCGTCCTCAATTATCCGTCGAACCCGACCGCTCAGGTCGTCGATCTCGACTTCTACAAGGAAGCGGTCGCGCTCGCGAAAAAGCACGACATCTGGATCCTCTCCGATCTCGCCTATTCGGAGATCTATTTCGGCGAGGCGCCTGCGCCCTCGATTCTCGCGGTCGAGGGCGCGAAAGACATCGCGATCGAGGTGAACTCGCTCTCGAAGACCTATTCCATGGCGGGCTTTCGCGTCGGCATGGCGGTGGGCAATGCGCGCCTCGTCGCGGCGCTGGCGCGCGTCAAATCCTATCTCGATTATGGCGCCTACACGCCGATCCAGGTCGCGGCCTCGGCGGCGCTCGACGGGCCGCAGGATTGCGTCGCCGAGATCCGCGACATCTACAGATCGCGCCGCGACGCGCTGGTCGAGAGTTTCGCCCGGGCGGGCTGGGAGATCCCGTCGCCTCCCGCGTCCATGTTCGCATGGGCCCCGATCCCGGAAGCCATGAAATCGATCGGCTCGCTCGCCTTCGCCAAGCGCCTGATGGAGGAGGCGGACATCGCCGTCGCCCCTGGCGTCGGCTTCGGCGCGCAGGGCGAGGGTTATGTGCGCATCGGGCTCGTCGAGAACGAACAGCGGATCAGGCAGGCGGCGCGCAATGTGCGGCGGATGCTCAGCGGCCGAAACGCCTGACTTGACGCCCGGCGTCTAGCACCGCCTGAGCGGATATGGCCCGCAGTCCTTGCCGCGCTCGTCATCGTCACGAATGCGCCGGTCTTCTTGTTGCGCCCTATCGATCAGCGCCGAGGAAACCCAGCGGCGGATATTGGCCTCGAAGACCGGGAGCGGCGCAGCCCCGTATTTCAGCACCTCGTCATGGAAGGCGCGGATGTCGAACTTCTCTCCGAGCGCCTGTTCAGCCTCGGCGCGCATCGCCTCGATCCTCAGCATGCCGATCTTGTAGCCGAGGGCCTGTCCCGGCCACACGACATAGCGCTCGACCTCGGAGACCGCTTCCGACGGATGGACGCCCTCGGTCGTCGCGACATAGTCGATCGCCTCCTCGCGGCTCCAGCGCTTGGCGTGCAAGCCGGTATCGACGACGAGCCGGACGGCGCGGTGCAGCTCGTCCTGCAGGCGTCC
>CAYTVQ010000250.1:0-3885 GCA_964441615.1 uncultured Caulobacterales bacterium
GAAGCTCCTGCGGCGCACGGGGCTGCGCAACGCCGCCGGCGACCAGCGCCTCGCCAAGAAGGGCGGGCGCCAGCGCAACCTTATCCTCGTCACCTCGACCCGCCCGGGCGAGGGCAAGACCTTCGTCGCGATCAACCTCGCCCTCTCGCTCGCCTATGAGGAGGAGATGGAGGTTCTGCTCGTCGACGCCGACGCGCCGCGCCCGAAAATCCGCGCTCATTTCGGGCTCCCGGAAGCGCTCGGCCTCACCAACCGCATCGCCAATCCGAGCATTTCCCTCGACGCCATCGGCTTTCGCGCCCGTCAGGCGCCGCTGACCATCCTCGGCGAGGGCACGCCGGTCGGCCGCACCGCTGACCTCTTTTCCTCGGCGGAAGCGCAGCGGGTTTTCACCGAAATGTCGATGCGCAAGCCCGGCCGGGCCGTCGTGATCGATGCGCCGCCCGTGCTGGCGACAGCCGAATCGATCATGCTCGCCCGCCATGTGGACGAGGTCGTGTTCGTCGTCGAGGCCGATGCGACCCCCCAGGCGGCGGTCGAAACGGCGCTCGACGAGATTCTCGATGCGAATCCGAATGTGAGTCTTGTGTTGAATCGGTGTCTGATCGGGCCTGGCTCGGCCTATTACGGCTCCTACGGGGACTATGAGCGCAAGGCCGAATCCGCGCCATCGGGCGGCGATCGCCTGTAACGAGGACGAATACGAGGGGATTTTTTGGAAATGCGCACACTCATCACCGCCGCCCGCCGCAGAACGATCAGGACCGCGCTGCTCGCAGGCGCGGCGCTGGCGGTCACGAGCGCGGCCATCGCGCAATATGGGCGCGACGACGACCAGTACAATTTCGGCGACGAAGACACGCCCCTGCGGCTGAAGTCGGACTATTTCGGCTATTCGGCCTCGATCAGCCCGCGCGCCGGCTACACCACCAACATCGATCTGTCGCCGGACGGGTTCAAAGAAGGCTCGGCCTATTTCTCGACGGTGTTTCAGGGCTCGGCGATCTATTCCAAGCCAAGGCTCACGGGCATCGTCTCGGGCACGCTCGACCTCAGCTACATCGCCGAAGGCTCCGATTTCGGCGTCAACCAGGACATCGGCGGCGCTGCGACGGCGACGATCGCGGAAAACCTCTTTTATGTCGATCTTGCCGGATCGACGTCGCGCCAGCTCTTCGGCGACAATGCGCGCTTCTCGCAGAACATCAACGCCGCCCGCGATCAGCGCGCGAATGTGCACACCTATTCCGCAAGCCCCTATTTCTATCGCGAGTTCGACGACGCCTCGAATGCGACGCTGCGCTATCGCTTCAGCCAGGTCTACATCGATGACGGCGGCGTGGGCGCCAATCCTTTCGGCGGCGACGATTTCCTGAACGACTCGCGTTCGCATGAGGCGCTCGCCGGCTGGACCAGCGGCTCGAAATTCCAGCGCGTGCGCCTCGGCCTCGCCGCCTATGGCAATTCGACCCGTGAAAGCGGCTCGGCGGTGCTCCCCGTGTTCGAGTTCGAGCAGGGTTCGCTCATGGCCGAGGGACAGATCGCCCTGACCGATGTGTTCGGCCTCTCCGGGGCTTTCGGCTATGATGAGATCGACACCAAATCGACGTCGATCTTCTTTTCCGATGACGATCTCTCGGGCGTCTTCTGGCGCGCCGGCTTCTACGCCAATCCGGGCCGGCGCACGAATATCCGCGTCGAATATGGCGAGCGCTTCGACAACGAGTTCATCGACGCCTCGCTGTCCTACCGGCTGTCCAACCGGATCACCTTCGCGGCAGGCGCCGGCCAGTCCTTCGAGTCGCGCGCGCAATATCTGACCTCGCAGTTCGTCGCCTCGCAGCGCTCGGTCCTCGCCTTCGCCGAGGCTCTTCGCGAAGGAGGCGCCCTGTCCCCGACGGAGGTGATCGCGCAGGCCAACCGCTTCGCGGGTTCGGGCTACAACGCCCAGACCTCCGGCATCGGCGTCAACGAGAACGCCTGGGCCTCGCTGCGCGGCGCCTTCGACCGGACCGAGTTCTCGCTCTACGCCAACTACAGCGATACCGATTTCGGCTACAGGCAGACGCGATATTATGGCGGCGGTCTCGATGTGCGTCGTGAATTGTCGCGTCATGCGCTCGCCTATGGCGGCCTCTTCCTGCGCAACGCCGAGACGACCATCGACCAGGCGGTGTGCCAGACAAGCCCGTTCCTGTTCGGCTTCGACGTGACGGCGCCGCTGTTCGACCCGGTGGCGGCCTGCGTCCAGTATGCGCTCGTCAATGGCGAGACGACGACCGTCGGCGGCCGCATCGGCCTCGCCTACAGGATTCAGAAAAATCTCTCCGCTTTCGGCGAGTTTGCGCACACGCAGCGCCTCGCTGCCGACTACGACCTCCTCGAATATGGCGAGAACGCCTTCCTCGCCGGCCTCACCCTGGAATTTTAGGATGTACGAAGAGTATTTTGGCTTTTCCGGCCCGCCGTTCCGGCTGAACCCTGATCCGAAGTTCTTCTTCGGAAGCCGTAGTCACAACAAGGCGATGGCCTATCTCCATTATGGCCTGCGCCAGGGGGAGGGGTTCATCGTCATCACGGGCGAGATCGGGGCGGGGAAGTCGATGCTCATCGGCCATCTCATCGACCAGCTCGACCGCTCGAACGTCGTCGCAGCCAATCTCCTGACGACCAATGTCGAGCCCGACGCGCTGCTCTCGCACATTCTTTCGGCGTTCCGGATCGAACCGTCGGGGAGCGGCAAGAGCGCCGAACTCGACGCCTTCGAGGATTTTCTCTACGACCAGATGAATCGCGGGCGGCGCGTGCTTCTCATCGTCGACGAAGCCCAGAACCTCCCGTTCCGCACCATCGAAGAGCTGCGCATGCTCTCGAACATGGACTATGAGGGCACGCCCCTGTTCCAGGTGTTTCTCGTCGGCCAGCCCGAATTCCGCGAGAAGCTTTCCGGCGCGAACATGGAGCAGTTCCGTCAGCGGGTGATCGCGAGCTACCATCTCGAGCCGCTGAACGCCGCCGAGACGCGCGACTATGTCGAGCATCGCCTCGCTCTCGTAGGATGGAGCAACCGGCCGGCCTTCTCCGCAGACGCTTTCGAGCGGATCTTCGAGGCGACCGGCGGCGTTCCACGCAAGATCAACCGGCTCTGCAATCGCATCCTGCTGCACTGCTCGATCGAAAGGCTGGACCAGATTGACGCCGAAGTCGTGAGCATCGTCTTCGCCGACCTGAAAGGCGAAAACATCGAGGCGCGGGCGGAAAGTACGCATACGGAGAAAACGGCGGAGCCGGCCCGGCCTGCCGCTCAGCCAGCCGGCCCGCCCCCGCCGGGCCCTTCCGCGGCCCTGCCGCCCGCCCGCAAGCTCGCGCCGGCGCGGCCTGCCGGGGCGAACCCCGGCTCGAACATGAGCGCGCTCGATCGCCTGCGCGCATTGCGGGAAGGCGCGCCTCTGGCCGAGGCCGGGGAGGAGAGCGAACCGGCGACGCTGATCGATGTGAAGCGCGCCATCGAGGCGATCACCGAGGCGGGTCCCGCGGCGCTGGACCCGTCGCGGGCCGATCAGCGCGCCGGCCAGACGCCCGCCGCGGATGGCGGACCCGGGGCCGGAGACGCGTCGGAAGTCGATGCCTTGCGGCTCTCCATTGCGAGGTCGATCGACGAGACGCGGCTTGAACTGAAGACGGCGCACGCCAATGTCGTTGCGCTGCGGCGCAGGCTCAACGATATCCAGGAACGCAGCCGCAACCGGCGCACGCGCATCGCCGCCGGACTTTCGCGCGCCGAAAGCCTCTTGTCGGAACTGCGCGCCTCGGCATGACCGCGCGGGCGGAGAGCCTTGCGCCGCCCGCCGCGCGGGCGGGGACGAACGCCGCGACGCGGTTCGC
>CAYTVQ010000251.1:0-3884 GCA_964441615.1 uncultured Caulobacterales bacterium
CTCGTCGGCGACCCGCGCGGCCTTGCGCTCGTCGATGCGGTCTACGCGGCGCTGTGATTGCCGAGAAGACTGAGGAAGCGCGCCGCATCCGCGAAATCGCGCTTAATGCGCGCCTCGCGCGCGGCGGCTTCCGGATCCCAGCCCCAGCGTTCGGCCTGGAAAGTCTCGTCGAGCCTTGCGGCGGCCAATATGTCCGCCTCCGGAAAGGCGCCGGACTCGAGCGCGAGGGCGAGCATCGCCGATCCGGTGATTTCGGTCGCGCGCCTGACGCCAAGGAGCCGCCAGGCGTCGAGCGCGGCAAGACGCGCGGCGACGGCGTCGAGCGCTTCCTTGGGCTGCGGGACGGCGCCAACGCCATGCGTGACGGCGAGGCGGGCGCCGAGCGCCGCCCCGGCCCAGTCGAGAAACGGCGTCCACGTCTCTTCCTGCCGCCGGGCAAGCGCCGCAGGCTCATGCGCGCGATAGCAGAGCAGATCGCCGCCCGCATATTTCAGAACCTCCGCCGCCCATGCCGCAATGCGCTCCGCGTCGGCGTCGAAGGCGGTCATCGAGAGACGGGTGAGCGCCATCAGATCGGGGTCGAGGCGCTCGGGCGCGCTCTCCCATTCCTCAACGAGGGCGGCGCCGAGAGCTGGCGAGGGAGCCAGCAGCACGGCGCGCCGAGGCGTCAGCACCGGCTTCTCGTCGAGCAGCACGGCGAAGCCGCCCTCGCGGGAGTCGAGCCGCGCGCGGCTGTAGAATCTCTTGCGCGGGAATGCGGTCGTCATCGCGGCGGAACGGCCGGGCAGGTGAGGCGGAGGCGGAAGGGGCCGTCCGCGCGATCGGCCGCCGCAAGGCGCGTGCGCTTGAGGCGCACAACCCGGCCCTCGATCATCCTCGTTTCTCCGCCTGCCTTGTCCTGCCACACATGCCGGACGCCGCCCCTCGGCGCCGTCTCGGCATAGAAGCGCAACCCGCCCGAGAGCGCGCGCTCGCCTGCGATCGCGGCGCCCCCGGCTGGCACGCTGAGGAAAACCGGCGCGCTGCCGCGCACCGCGACCGGATCGTCCGCCTCGAGATAGATCGCAACCGGCGTGTTGCAGGCGTTTACGACCTTCACGTCGCGGCCGAGCGCGAGCAGCGCCGCGACCCTGTCGCCAAAGGCGTCCGCCTCTTTTTCGAGCGCGGGCTTGTCCGCCTGATAGCGCGCGCCTGCGCAATAGCCGGGGCCAAAGCGCGCCTTGGCGCTGCGGTGTTGCAGATGATGCATCATTTCATGAGCCAGCGTCGCTTTCAGATTGAGCGCCTCGCCAGGGCTTGCATATTTTTCGTCGAGCAGGATGACGCCGTCGTCGCAGGAGGTCGCGGCGACCGGTCCGCCGGCGCGCTTGAGATCGCAAAAGCCGATCTTTGCATCCTGAAATTCCTGCTCTTTGAAAACGCCGAGGCGGATGAGGGCGCCCGCCGCGTCCGCGATCGGCGGGGCGTAGCGCCCATAGGCTTGCGCGCGCTCGTCGCATTCGGCGAGCAGGCTCGGCGGCAGTTCGTCGGCGGTCAGCGGTTCCGCCGCGGCGCCGGCCTGAAGCGAGGTCATGGCGGCGCAGATGCATGTGATGAGAAGGCGCATCGGCCGGCGTCGATGCGGCGATTTCTCCGTCATGGCCGTTTCCCGAGCGCCGCTTCGATCCTTGCGCGCAATTCCCGCGCTTCGGCAAGCGCATTCCGGCTGATGAGACCCGCGACGCGCATGGTCGACATCCAGTAGCGAAGCTCAGCCATCAGCGCTTCGTCTCCGGCGATGCGGTCGACGATCGCCGCGGCGGCCGCATCGTCGATCGGCGGCGCGCAATCAAGGAGGCGCTGGACATCAATGTTGGTATCGTAGCACGTCTGCCAGACATAGAGCTGGACAGCATGCGGAATCATGCCGCGCACATGCTCGCGATAGGCGGGACGCTCGCGCAAGGAGGGGTTGCGCGCGCTGATGTAATAGCGGCCGAGTTCGCCCCTCAGGCGGAGATCGGCGATCAGTCCGAGCGCGCCCGCGCTTTTCATTTCCTCATAGGTCGTCGCGACCGGCTCGAATTCCGCAAGCTGACTCGCCTGGAAAAAGGAAAGAAGAAGCTCCCATTTCGTCCGGTCGCCGGTTGCGCCGGTTTCGGCGTAGGCGAGCCCGGCCGCGCCATAGTCGCTCACCTTCGACCAGAAGGACAAACGGTCTTCCAGACTTGCAATGTCCGCATCGAGGTCGGCGCCGATGCGCTCGAGATAAGACCGCGCCGTCGCCCGGTCTTTGCGCGCCTCGTTCCAGGTGTTGACCTGAAGGCCGACGAAGACCCCGAGAACGACGATGACGAAGTCGATCGCGATCGCCGTCCATTCCTGGCGACGGAAATGCGCGATGACGCGGCGCAGGATCATCGATCAGCCCTTTGCCGTCCAGGGATCAAGGATGGGGACGCCGCACGCCTCGAAGTCGCCGATATTCCGTGTTGCGAGGGTCGCGGCCGAAACCTTCGCGATGGCGGCGATCATCATGTCGACTGGGTCCGCATGGAGGCCCCTCCGCTCGCGCGCCGCCGCGACCTCGCCGCAGGCGAAGGCGGCTTCCCTGTCGAAGGGCAGCAGCTGATCCCGGAATGCTTCGTCGATGAAGACGGCGAATCTCCTCTCGAGATCCTTGCGCCTTTTCCCCGCCGGCAGCCGATGGATGCCGCGCTGTATTTCCGCAATCGTAATGGTCGTCGTCGTCACGTTGAGCGGGTCGCGCCCCGCGAGCCATGCTTCGACCTTGACGTCCGGCGCTGGCCGCATCAGTTCGGAGATGACGTTGGTGTCGAGGATGATCACTCAGGCGAAATCCGGCGGCGCGCGCCGCGACGACCGCGGCGGCAGGTCAAGCTCGACCCCGCCCGCGGCGCCGAAATGCTTTTTCGCAAGATCGACAAGCGCCTTCGTCTCATCGCCATTCGCCGACGCCGCCTTCTGCAGCGCCCGGCGCGCATAGGCCTCAAGCGACATGCCCGCCTTGGCGGCGCGCACCCTCAGCGCCTCCTTCGTGCGGTCAGAAATGCCGCGAACATTTATATTGGCCATGACCGCCCGATCTCCGCGCCGGAACCTGAGTCCAATGTATCCATTGGACTCAATGAGGTCAAGGGGGCCGCGGCCGACGGCGGCGGCGCCGACGATCTGGGCGCGGCGGCTTCGGCGAGCGTCATTTTAGGTCTCCGGTCGCCAAATCATGCGCCATCCCTAGGTTCTCGGCGAGACTGGAAAAGTTATAGAGGCTCGAGCCATAGAAATCGGTGAGCAGCATCAGGCCGAGCTGGAATTCCTCGCTGGCGCAGAGGTTTTCCTGCGGCGCAAGCGACAAAAGACGGGGCGGCGCGGCGCTTTCCTCCACGGACGGACCTGCAAGAACGATCGGCTCGGCCGCGATGAGATAGGGCGCCAGCATCGCCCAGGCGCGGTCGTAGCGGGGCCCCAGAAACTCCATCGAGTCTGAGAACATCCGGATCGTCTGGTTGATCGAGCCGACGGCGCGCGAGAGGCCCGGATTGGCGAGGCGGGCGAGCGTTCCCGAATTGCCGATCTCGGCGAGCCCCGAGGGGCGGACATCCGGCACGCGCCATTCGAGCGTCGCGGCGATCGCGCCCGCCAGCCAAGCGCGGTCCGCCTCGCTCGCGCCGCAGTCGCGCGCGATCGCGCCGCCTTTGGAAAGGGCCGCGCCGGCTTCCGTCACGCGCTTGAGATCGTAATCCGCCTCCTCCCGCATCAGCTTCAGTTCGTCGACCAAGAGGGCGAGCGCCTGCCGGTCCCTCACGCGCTCCTGCCGCGCCTCATTCCAGTTGTTGACCTGAAGACCGACGAAGACGCCGAGGACGACGATGACGAAGTCGATG
>CAYTVQ010000252.1:0-3865 GCA_964441615.1 uncultured Caulobacterales bacterium
AAGGGCGAGATCCTCGAGCACGATCCGCTCGCGCAGGAAAAGCGCCTCATCGACGCGCAGACGGGCGGCGTCGCGCCGGCCGCAGGCGCGCGGCGCGAACCGGCGAGAGCCTGACGGGTATAACGGAGCCATCCCATGCTGCAGCCGAAGCGGACGAAGTTCCGCAAACAGTTCAAGGGCCGCATTCACGGCGTCGCCAAGGGCGGGTCCGATCTCAATTTCGGCAGCCATGGCCTGAAGGCCATGGAGCCTGAGCGCGTGACGGCGCGCCAGCTTGAAGCCTCGCGCCGCGCCATCACGCGCGCGATGAAACGCGCCGGTCGCGTCTGGATCCGGGTCTTTCCAGATGTCCCCGTGTCGAAGAAGCCGACCGAAGTTCGCATGGGCTCAGGCAAGGGCGCGCCCGAACTCTGGGTCGCTCGCGTCAAGCCCGGCCGCATCCTTTTTGAGATCGACGGCGTCGATGAGGCGACGGCGCAGGAAGCGCTGACGCTCGGCGCGGCGAAGCTCCCGATCAAGACCCGGGTCGTCAGACGACTCGGCGAATAGGAACGAAACTCATGAACGCCAAAGACGCCCGCGACCTGACGCCCGACCAGCTCTCCGACGAACTCGTGAAGCTGAAAAAGGAGCAGTTCAACCTGCGCTTTCAGAAAGCCTCGGGCCAGCTCGAGAAGACGGCGCGCATCGGCGAGGTCCGCCGCTCGATCTCGCGCATAAAGACGATCCTCACCGAGAAGGCCGCGCCGGCGAAAGCGGCGAAGAGATAGGGAACGAGCACATGCCGAAACGCATCCTTCAGGGCACGATCGTCAGCGACAAGGCGGCCAAGACCGTCGTCGTCAGCGTCGAGCGCATCTATCGCCACCCGGTGCTGCAGAAGACCATCCGGTCTTCGAAGAAGTTCCACGCCCATGACGAAAAGGACCAGTACAAGGCAGGCGACCTGGTCCGCATACAGGAATGTCCGCCGAAATCGAAACTGAAGCGCTGGGAAGTCATCGGGCTCGGCTCGAAGGCGTAACGCGCAGCAACGGAAAGAGGCCGGACCAGTCCGGGGAGGGTCAACATGATCCAGATGCAGACTAATTTGGAAGTGGCGGACAATTCAGGCGCCAAGCGCGTGCAGTGCATCAAGGTGCTCGGCGGCGCCAAGCGCAAATACGCGTCCGTCGGCGACATCATCGTCGTGTCTGTCAAGGAAGCGATGCCGCGCGGCCGCGTCAAGAAGGGCCAGGTCATGAAGGCCGTGGTCGTGCGCACCGCCAAGGACATCAAGCGGAAGGACGGCTCGGTCATCCGTTTCGATCGCAACGCGGCCGTTCTCATCAACAATCAGAAAGAGCCGATCGGAACGCGCATCTTCGGGCCAGTCACGCGCGAGCTGCGCGCGGCGAACCACATGAAGATCGTGTCGCTCGCGCCGGAGGTGCTGTAATGGCCGCCAAAATAAAGAAAGGCGACAAAGTCGTCGTGCTGACCGGAAAGTACAAGGGCGTCGAGGCGGAAGTCCTTGAAGTGCGCCCCAAGGAAAACCGGGTCGTCGTGCGCGGCGTCGCGGTCGCCAGGAAGCACCAGAAGCAGACCCCGCAGACCCAGGGCGGCGTCGTTTCGATCGAGCAGCCCATTCACCTGTCGAATGTCGCCTACAGCGCCGCCGGCAAGCCAAGCCGGGTCGGGTTCAGGATCGAAGGCGGAAAGAAGGTTCGCGTGGCGAAAAAGACCGGCGAGGCGATCAATGGCTGACGCAAGAGAACGAGTGAAGCCGCGGCTGAAGGCGGAGTACGATTCCGTCATTCGGGCGAGCCTCATCAAGAAATTCGGATACAAGAATCCGATGCAGGCGCCCAAGATCGAAAAGGTCGTCATAAATATGGGCGTCGGCGAGGCAGTGAACGACCGCAAGGCCGTCGAGGGCGCCGCGGCCGATCTCGCCATGATCGCCGGCCAGAAGCCGGTCATCACCAAGGCGAAAAAATCGATCGCGAACTTCAAGGTGCGCGACGGGATGGCGATCGGCTGCAAGGTGACGCTGCGTTCCGACCGCGCTTACGAGTTTCTCGACAGGCTCGTGACCATCGCGCTGCCGCGCGTGCGGGACTTCCGCGGTCTCAGCCCAAGGAGTTTCGACGGCCGCGGCAACTATGCGCTCGGCCTCAAGGAGCACATCGTGTTCCCGGAGATCGATTACGACAAGGTCGAGAAGGTCCGCGGCATGGACATCATTGTGTGCACGACGGCGAAAACCGATGAGGAAGCGCGCGAGCTGCTCTCGCAGCTGAATTTCCCGTTCCGCAAAGAAGGAAAGAAATAGGCAAGGTCCGGCTGCCGTCGGAAACCGGCCTAACGGAGACGATTTATGGCGAAAACGAGTGCGATCGAACGAGACAAGAAACGCCGTCGCTTGGCCAAGCAGTATGACGCCAAGCGCGAGCGTCTCAAGGCGATCGTGAAGGACAAGACGAAGCCGGCCGAGGACCGCTTCGAGGCGGTGCTGAAGCTTGCCGAGATTCCGCGCAACGCCTCCAAGACTCGGGCGCGCAACCGCTGCGAGGTTACGGGGCGTCCGCGGGGCTTCTATCGCAAGCTCAAGATGTCCCGCATCGCGCTGCGCCAGTACGGCAGCTCCGGCGTCGTGCCGGGTCTCATCAAGGCCAGCTGGTAAGGAGAGCGCAGGCATGTCGATCAACGATCCAATCGGCGATCTGATCACGCGGTTGCGCAACGCGCAGCTGCGTCGCCAGTCCACCATATCGGCGCCGGCGTCGAAGCTTCGCGGCCGCGTGCTCGACGTTCTCGTCGAGGAAGGCTACATCCGCGGCTACAGCCGCACCGAAAAGGAAGGCGAGAAGCCGACCTTCGACATCGAGCTCAAATACTTCGACGGCGCGCCGGTCATCTCGAAGATCCAGCGGGTTTCGAAGCCGGGACGGCGCGTCTACTCTGCCGTTTCCGACCTGCCGCGCGTCCGCAACGGCCTCGGCATTTCGGTCTTGTCCACGCCGAAAGGCGTCATGAGCGATGCGGCCGCGCGCGAGGCCAATGTCGGCGGCGAAGTTCTGTTCCAGGTGTACTGAGCGTTACGGAGAGGGATCAATGTCCCGCATTGGAAAGAAACCGGTCGAGGTTCCAAAGGGCGTCACCGTCTCGGTGAGCGGCCAGACCGTGACGGCCAAAGGTCCGAAGGGCGAGCTCAAATTCGTCGTCAACGATCTGTGCAAGGTCGCCATGGAGGACGGCAAGGTCGCCCTAAAGCCGGCCGAGCCGACGAAAGCGGCGCGGGCCCAGTGGGGCATGAGCCGGACCATGATCTCGAACATGATGGCGGGCGTGACTGCGCCTTTCACCAGGAAGCTGGAACTCGTGGGCGTCGGGTATCGCGCCGCGGTCAAGGGGTCGGCGCTCAACCTCGCCCTTGGTTATTCGCACGAGATCGATTTTCCAATCCCTGCCGGAATCAAGATCGAAACGCCAAAGCCGACCGAGATTATTCTTTCAGGCATCGACAAGCAGCTCGTCGGCGAGACCGCGGCGAAGATCCGCGCCATGCGGCCGCCCGAGCCCTTCAAAGGCAAAGGCGTGAAATACGAAGGCGAGTACATCTTCCGTAAGGAAGGCAAGAAGAAATAGGCGGCGATCATGGCTGACACCAAAAAGACCCAGCTCCAGCGGCGAGCAGTCCGTACCCGGAAGATTATTGCAGCGACCGCCGGCGGCCGTGCGCGGCTGACCGTGTTTCGCTCGTCCAAGAATATCTCCGCCCAGATCATCGATGATGCGAAGGGCGTGACGATCGCGTCGGCGTCCTCGATCGACAAGGATCTCAAAGCCAGGATCGCCAAGGGCTGGAACAAGGATGCAGCGG
>CAYTVQ010000253.1:0-3827 GCA_964441615.1 uncultured Caulobacterales bacterium
GGTGCGGGCCTTCGCCCGATCGGCCGCCGGGTCGCCGCCCTTGGCGACTTCGCCGAGCAGGCGCTTCGCTTCCTTGCGCGCGGCCTCAGGCGTCACCGGGCCGTGCTTGCCGATGGTGAGCCACCGCTGGCGACCCTTCGCACGATATTTCACGACGTAGGAGCGCCGGCCCTTATCGCTCACCCGAAGGCCGAAGCACGCAAGCTCGTCATCCCAGACGACTTCGCCGGGCTTGGCCGCATCCACAGTGCGCTTCGTGAGTTTGCCCACCGCAAGGCCTCCTTTCGGGGTTCGTCCGAGAGCTTTGGCCGGCGCCCGTGCTACCAATTTGCTACCACGCCGCTACCAATTGGGAGGAAACGCTGGGAAACGCAAGATAATCGGAAAGCCATATTTTTCAGGCATTTTCGAACGTCCGGGCATCGGCTGGAATGTGGAAAAACCCCCAATCCATTGAATGGCATTCAAGAGGTCGACGGTTCGATTCCGTTCAGCTCCACCAGTTTACAAGCGTCCCGGTTTCGGGCGCCGGAGCAAGGTCGGTGCGGGACCGGCCGCTGACGCCCCCCTGCACAAGCGCATAAAATCCGATCTGGCCTGAGGACCATTTGGCAGGCAATTTTCCGGATTGTCAGCGGGGGGCGGCGGCGGCCAGGCTGAAGACATGGTGGCGCCGAGACCATATTCGGAACATAATGTTGGCGATTAAACATCGGCGTCGCGCGCGACCAAGGGTGGCACCATGCTGTCGGATCTCGAAGAGGCTGGCGATCACGGGCGCATTTTTGCTTTGGACGGTACAAGGTCAGGCACGGTCAGCGGGATCGCGCTTGCGGCCGGATGTCCGTGTCCGGTCTGCGGCGGCCAGGCGCTGACTCCGGAATATTTCTTGCCGCCGACCAGCGGGACCGCTCCCAACGGCAAGCCCGTTTACAGCTGGGACCAGGCGGCCGCGCAACTGACGCGCCAGGGCGACACGTGGAGCGCCGTGCTCGGCGGCGCAGTCACTGTCACCTACGCCTACCGGGATACGGCGCCGGCGCAGATGCCTGACGACACCAGCGGCTTTTCGCGGTTCAGCGCAACGCAGATCGCATTCACGGAAGAGGCGCTGCAGCTTTGGGCTGAAGTCGCCAACATCACTTTCGTGCGCGTAAATCCCGCTGGCTATTCGAACAACGCGTCGATGCTTTTTGCGAACTATTCAAGCGGCGTCGATGGCGCCGCCGCCTTCGCTTACGGCCCGCGGCCCCACCTCACAGGTTCGAGCAGCGTCGCGGGCGACGTCTGGATCAACATATCGCAGAGCCCGAACGCTAATCTCGCATTCGGCGATTACGGTCCGCATACGCTGGCGCACGAAATCGGACATGCCATCGGCCTCGATCATCCCGGCGACTACAACGGGGGCTCTCCGACCTACAGCGCCGACGCGCCCTACTGGCAGGACGCGCGGATGTTCACGATCATGAGCTATTTCGGCTCGAGCAATACGGGCGGCAATCTGCCCCTCTTCTCGGTCGGCCCGCAGCTCCACGACATCGCGGCGGCGCAGCGCCTCTATGGCCCGAACATGACGACGCGAACGGGCGATACGACTTACGGATTCAATTCGAACACGGGGCATCAGCATACGACCATCGCTTCGGCGACGTCGGGCGCCGTGTTCGCGATCTGGGACGCCGGCGGCATCGATACGCTCGACCTGTCCGGCTACAATACGCCTTCCGAAATCGATCTGCGCGAGGAAGCCTTCTCGAGCGCGGGCCCAGGCAATGACGGCAATGTCGCCGTCGGCAATATCTCGATCGCTCGGGGAGCCGTCATCGAGAACGCGATCGGCGGCGGCGGAAACGACACCATTATCGGGAACGCCGCTGACAACCTTCTCATCGGCAATGGCGGCGCCGACGCCATCTCCGGAAATGACGGAAACGATACGCTCATCGGGGGAGCCGGCGGCGACGCCCTTAATGGCGGCTCGGGCTCCGACACGGCCGATTATTCGGCGTCGTCGACGGGCGTGACTGTGAACCTGGCGACGAATTCCGCCTCGGGCGGCGATGCGGCGGGCGACACGTTCGTCTCCATCGAGAATCTTTCCGGTTCCGCTCAAGACGACTCGCTGACGGGCGACAGCGCCGATAATCTGCTGAGGGGCGGCGCCGGCGCGGACTACCTCAATGGCGGCGGCGGATCCGACACGGCCGACTATGAGACTTCGTCGGCTGGCGTGACCGTGAGCCTCGTTTCAGGCGTCGGCTCTGGCGGGCATGCGGCTGGCGACGCCCTGATCTCGATTGAGAACCTCAACGGTTCGGCCTTTGCCGACATCCTGACGGGCGACGGCGCGGCGAACATCCTGCGCGGGCGCGGCGGCGACGATCGGCTTATCGGCGGCGCCGGATCAGACACCCTTGACGGCGGCGCAGGCTCGGACACGGCCGATTATTCGGCGTCGTCAGCCGGCATCAGCATCAATCTCGGGACGGCCTCGGCTTCTGGCGGCCACGCCGCTGGCGATACGCTGATCTCCATCGAGAACATCATCGGCTCCGGCCATGCCGACGTTATTGTCGGCGACGGCAACGCCAATATCCTGCGCGGCGGCGCCGGCGGCGACACGCTCAACGGCGCCGGCGGCTCCGACACAGCCGATTATTCGACATCGTCGGGGGAAGTGAGCATCAATCTGGCGACGAGCTCGCTCTCTGGCGGAGATGCGGAAGGCGACACGCTGATCTCGATCGAGAACCTCATCGGTTCGGCCTTCAACGACATCCTCACCGGCGATTCCGGCGTCAACCGCATCGAGGGCGGCGACGGCGACGATACGCTCGACGGCGGGGCGGGCGTCGATACGGTTTCCTACCGCGCGGCCCTCGCTGGCGTCGTCGTCAGCCTCGCCAATTCGGGAGCGCAGAACACGCAAGGCGCCGGCGTCGATACGCTGTCAGGTTTTGAGAACCTGGAAGGTTCGGGATTCAACGACAACCTTTACGGCGATGCAAATGCCAACGTGTTCTGGGGACTCGCGGGCAATGACACGATCTGGGGTGGCGGTGGGGCCGACACAGGATATGGCGGCGACGGCAACGATACCCTGGTTGGCGAGCAGGGCGCGGACGCGCTCTGGGGCGAAAACGGGGACGACACGCTCTGGGGCGGCGCCGGCAATGACTATCTGGTCGGCGCCGGCGGCAACGACACGATGTGGGGCGAAGACGGGGACGACACGCTCTGGGGCGGCGCCGGCAATGACCTGCTGGTCGGGGGTCTTGGAGACGATGCGCTCTGGGGCGAGGAGGGTGATGACACGCTCTGGGGCAATTCCGGATCGAATTATCTGGTCGGCGGTCCTGGAAACGACGCGATCTGGGGCGATGTCGGAAACGACACGCTCTGGGGCGGCACGGGCGGCGACACGCTGGTCGGCCTGACGGGCGACGACACGCTGTGGGGCGAGGACGGCGACGATTTCCTGTGGGGCGGGGACGGCAATGACACGCTGATCGCCGGGCTCGGGTCGGAGGTCCTGCGCGGCGAGGCGGGCGACGACACGCTGTGGGGCGGGTCGGACGGCGTGGACTGGCTGGTCGGCGGGCCCGGCAATGACATATTGTGGGGCGAAGGCGGCCAGGACTTTTTCTATTTTGACAGCCTCGATGTCGGCTTTGACCACATCCAGGATCTGGTGAAGGGCGAGGACTATGTCGCCTTCAACTCGGCGGCGTTCGGCATTTCGTCGCTGACGCCGGGCGGGAATTTCATCTCAGGAGGCTCCCCGGTCTCTGTCCTCGCGGCGCCGACCCTCCTGTTCAACACCA